>CACLBK010000063.1 GCA_902605135.1 uncultured Alphaproteobacteria bacterium | reverse complement strand
CGTGAAGCAATGGTTGTAACTTATTATGCAGATGGTTCGCGCGTAGGTAAACTTGAAACAAAAGATAGAAAAGGTGATGCAGAATTATTTCTTGGTGGAAAAAAAGCTGGGGAAATTGCAGATCATCCTATGAATACGATTGTATATAAATCATAATATATTTATGAGGAATTTCTTTGTATTAAATCACAATCTACAAATATTTTGAAATTTTCATCATAATTTTTATCATCAAATATATGTTGAATAGCTTTAGAAGTCATTTCTGGGATAGGTAACACAATAGAAGATAGTGATGGTTTAAGATTAATTGCTGTTGTACTATTATCAAAACCTATGATTGAAAAATTTCTAGGTATATTTAAATTATTCTCTTTCGCTGCCTGATAACAACCCATTGCTAAAAAATCATTCATTGCAAATATTGCATTTATTTTTACTCTGTTTTTTATTAATTTATTTAAACATTCATATCCGATTTCAGAATCAGATTCATATTTTTTATTTTTGATAGGACGACATATTAGTTTTGAATTAATTTTAACATTATTTTCAAAATGAGCATCTCTCCAACCTGACAATCTATCTTCATAACCTTGCCAAAAATAATTTTCTGGGAGAATTATAGCAATATTTTTTTTGTTGGTATCTAATAAAGATTTAATGACTTTTTTTGTACTATTATAATCTGATGGTAGAATTGATATACCATTAAATTTATCCGCCCAACAATTTAATAGAACTATGTTTGAAGATTTATACTTTGAAATATCAAATTCAATTTTCCTTGTTCTTCCAGTAGATATAATAATTCCATCAGGATTATATTTTTCATAAATTTTATTCAAATTATCCAAATTATTAGAAATAGCATTAAATAAAAAAATAAATTCATTTTTATATAAAGTATCATTATCAATTCCTTGAAGAAATCTAGATGCAGCTAAATGTGTGCTACTCTCAAAACAAAAAACTATTCTTTTTAGTTGTTTTGATGATTTATTTTTTTTATAGCCATATTTTTTGAGAATATTTTCAATCTTAAACCATGTAGCTTCAGAAATACCTTTTCGATTTTTATTATTAATAACAAAAGATACAGTTGCAGTACTAACTTTACATTTTTGAGCAATTTCTTTTAATGTAATTTTTTTTTTCAAAATTTATACTTCAATACTTTTTTTTAATTCAAATGACTTAATGCATGCTAAAGCTAATTGCAATGCACGTTTTCCTTTATCAGCATGAATGGGAGGCTGTTTACCGTTTAAAAAATTTTTAACTACTAACTTATAATGTTCATCAAAAGTTCTTAAAAACTCTCTCTCGTAATCATTAAAAAAACCAGCTCTCCAAACTTCGGCTGTTTCACTATTTTTTTTATTAAATGTATATTTTTGAACCTGGTCTTCTATTAGAATTCTACCCTTTGAGCCATTAATCTCAACATAATGAGAATTAGGATATTGATATGATGTATCATATGATCCAAGCAAACTACCAATTGATTTATTTTGGAAATTCATTGATACAACCATCGTGCTAAAACCTTTTTTTGTTTTATCTGTCATAAATGAATGAACTGATTTAATTGGTCCATTTAAATATTCAAGCATATCAAATCCATGGCATTGAGTTTCAATTAAGTTACCATGAGGATCTAAATTTTTTCCGCCTCCACCACCACCAAATCTCCATGTTATAAAATTAATTTCCCCTAGCTGATTAGTTTTAATTGCTTTAATTGCTTTTTTAACAGGAGTGGAATAATGCCAATTAAAATTAATTCCAAAAAAGAGATTTCTTTTTTTTGCTTCAGATAAAAGTTTATTTGCTTCACTCATTTTAAAAACAAGAGGCTTCTCAACAAATAAAGGGGTATTAGATTTAATCACTTTCATTGTCATGTCGAAATGATGCTCATTAGGAAGACTTATATTTATTAAGTCAGGTCTCTGATTTTTTATAAGTTCATTAAAATCGATATAATATGGAACATCATAAAGTTTGGCTCTTTTTTTAGTTCTGTCTTTA
>CACLBK010000062.1 GCA_902605135.1 uncultured Alphaproteobacteria bacterium | reverse complement strand
TGTTAAAGCGTTGTCTGTTGATGAGATATTAGAAAATAAAGATATAGAATTAATCATTAATTTAACAGTTCCAGCTGCCCATAAAGAAATTATTACAAAATCGCTTTATAACGGAAAACATTGTTTTAGTGAAAAGCCATTGGCAATGAATTTTTCTGAAGGTATTGAAATAGAAAAATTGGCTACCGAAAAAGGTTTATATGTAGGTTGTGCCCCGGATACTTTTCTTGGAGCGGCAGGTCAAAATGCTAGAAAATTAATTGAGGATAATAAGATCGGGAAAATTGTTCTAGGGACATTTAACTTGATGTCTCATGGTATGGAACACTGGCATCCAAATCCAGATTTTTTCTTTAAACCCGGCGCAGGACCAGTTTTTGATGTTGGTGTTTATTATATTACTCAATTAGTAAATCTTATAGGTCCAGTTAAACAAATAAATGCAATCAGTGGAACTGTTACAAATGAAAGAATAATAACTAGTCAACCTAGATACGGTGATAAAATTAAAGTTGAAACTCCAACAACTCTGATGGGCTCTTTAGAATTTCAAAATAAAGCAAAAGTTCAATTTTTTTGTACTTGGGATGTCTGGAAAAATAATCATTCTACAATTGAACTTTACGGACTTAATGGTTCAATAATTGTGCCTGATCCAAATTTTTTTAGTGGTGATTTATTAATATCTCAAAAAGATAATGATTGGGAGGTAGTCAATAATGATAAAATGTTATTGGGTATACCCAACAAAACTGATGGTGAAGGAAATAAAAAAGCAAATTATAGAGGAATTGGACTTTCAGAAATGATTGATTCAATTTCAAATAATCGCAAAGCCAGATGTTCACTTCAATTATCGCTTCATGTTCTTGAAATAATGGATGGTATAATTAAATCTGCTGAAGAAAAAAATTCATATATTTTATCTACAAATCCTGAACAACCAGATTTATTAACTGAAAAAGAAATAAGCAAGCTAAAAATTTAAATATGTCAGAGATTAAATTTCCATCAGATTTTATTTGGGGAGCATCATCTGCAGCTTATCAAATTGAAGGAGCTTGGAATGTCGACGGAAAATCTCCTAGTATTTGGGATACTTTTACTCAAGCTAAAGGCAATGTTCATAATGATGAAAATGCAAATGTAACATGTGATTTTTATAATAATTACAAAGAGGATATTTCTTTAATGAAAGATGCTGGATTAAAAGGTTTCCGTTTTTCTACTGCGTGGTCCAGAATTCTCCCAGATGGTTTTGGTAAAGTTAATCAAAAAGGTTTAGACTTTTACAATCGTATTATTGACACACTCTTAGAAAAAAATATTGAGCCTTTTATTTGTCTTTATCATTGGGATTTACCTCAAATTCTTCAAGATAAAGGCGGTTGGACAAATAGAGAATCTGCTGATTGGTTTACAGAATTCACAAATGTTGTCGTATCTAATACTAGTGATAGGGTTAAAAAATACTCAACTTTTAATGAGCCTGTAGTTTTTACCCTTGCTGGATACGGGCAAGGAATGATGGCTCCCGGTATTAGTGATTTTACAAAAACATTGCAAGCTGTACATCATGTCAATTTATCTCATGGATGTTCTGTTAAAGAAATAAGATCTATCTCATCAGATCTTAAATGTGGCTGTGTAAATGTTATGGCTCCAATTAAACCTATTTCTAATAAAGAAAAAGATATTGAAGCTTCAAGAATTGCAAACGTTTTTTTTAATACTTTATTTACAGACCCGCAATATCTAGGAAATTATGATTCATATATAGCTCAGCAAATGAAAGATATAATTAAAGACGGAGATATGAAAACAATAAAACAAAAATTAGACTATTTTGGGCTTAATTTTTATTCACATTTTCATGTTCAAGCTGATCCGAGTGATAAGTTATTTATGGGAGCAAAAACTAACAATGATGCAGGTTTTACTTTACTCCCTCCTCCGGAAGATGCTGAAGTAAATCCTATGGGTTGGGAAATTGCTCCATCTTCTTTTTATGATCAAATTATGCATGTAAAAGAAAAATATGAAAATCCATTAATTTATATAACTGAAAATGGTGTAGCAACTGAAGATACATTATCAGAAAAAAACACAATTCCAGATATAGAAAGAATTAATTTTTATAAACGATATCTAACTAGCTTAAATAAAGCAATTAAAGATGGAGCAAATGTTCAAGGTTTTTATGCA
>CACLBK010000061.1 GCA_902605135.1 uncultured Alphaproteobacteria bacterium | reverse complement strand
TAATGTCTTAAACTTCAATTTATTTCGATTAAGAATTTTTTGAATTTCTCTAGAGGTTACTAAAGATACATCATGCTCCTCATTATTACCACCTTCTAAAATTAAAATTTTTTTATTACTCACCAATTATTTTGACCTCCCATTCCAATTTTACATTGAATTTGGCATATACTTTTTCAACAATACTTTTACCTAGGTTTTCTATATCTGTTGCTGAAGCACTTCCCCTATTTATTAAAAAATTTGCATGTTTATCACTCACATATGCATCTCCATAATTGGTACCTTTACATCCTGCTTCCTCAATTAGTTTTGCCGCATGAAGATTTTTAGGATTTTTAAAAGTACTACCAGATGTTTTATTTTTAATTGGCTGAGATTCTAAACGTTTATTCTTTATTTCATTAATCTTGTCTTTTATTAAATTTTGATCTCCATAGTTAAAATTAAATATAGCTTTTGTAACTATGTCTGTATTATTTATTTTTGAAGATCTATATTTTAGATTTAGTTTATCTTTTGTAATTGTTTTTCTTTGACCAAAATTGTCACAAATTTCTATACTATTTATAACATCTACAGTTTCCGAACCATAACAACCAGCATTCATTTTAACTGCTCCACCTATTGATCCTGGAATACCGCTATAAAATTCAAAACCCTCTATATTTTGTCTCAATGCATAATTTGATAAATTGATATCTAAAATACTAGCGCCAACTTCAAGTTTGTTATCTTTAATATTAATAGTATTAAAACCTTTGCCTAATTTTATAAGAGTTCCATTATAACCATTATCTCTAATTAAAAGATTTGAACCTGAACCTATTATGTAAAAATTTTCATTATTTATTTCATTTAGTATAATTTCTAACTCTAAATTATCTTCAACTATAGTAAATATTTTTGCATTACCTCCTGTTCTAAACCAAGTATGTTTACCAACATTATAATCTGAGTAAATTTTACTTTTAAGTTTATCTGCTAATTCTATAATTTTTTTTGACATTAGTTATTCAAATATTTTTTTGCAATACTTGATATTGAACCCGCGCCCATAAAAACAATAGTATTTTGTTTCGTTGTATGAGGTTTCATTAATTTATTTAAATCATCTATATTCTTTAAATATGTAGTATTTTTATTTTTTTTTAAAATTTTAGAATATATATCTTTTGAAGTTGCACCCTTGATAATCTTTTCTCCAGCTGAATAAGTCTCTAATAAAAATAAATAATCAACCTTAGATAAAACTTTTGTAAATTCTCTAATTAGTATTTTAGTTCTAGTGTATCTGTGTGGTTGAAAAACAACTATTACTCTATTTTTTAGACTTTTAGCTGCACCTAATGTAGCTGCAATTTCTGTTGGATGATGTGCATAATCATCGTAAACAAAGGACTTATTTTTTTTTCCAATAAATGAGAATCTTCTTTTTACACCTACATAATTAGTCAACGCGTTATTAATATCTTTATTTTTTATTCCAATTAGTTTGGCTGCAACAATACTTGCAGTTGCATTTAAAATATTATGATTGCCGATTGCATTGATATTAAATTTATAATTAGAAGAATGAATAATTTTATTGTTAATTTTTAATTTAAAAGAAGTTTTTAGTTTTTTTTGTATAATGTCAAAGATTAATACATCTGCTTTTTTATTTTTTATTGAATAAGTTAAAATATTTCTTGTTTTTATTTTATTAATTAGTAATTTAAGGTTTTTATCATCATAACATATTATTGTGGTTCCATAAAACGGAAGCAGATTTATAAATTTTTCAAATGCATTAATTAAATTTTTCTTTGATTTATAAAAATCCATGTGCTCAATATCTAAATTAGTAATAATTGATATTTGATGTGGAAGCTTTAAGAAGGTACCATCACTCTCGTCTGCTTCGACAATCATCCATTCACCTTTTCCATAACGATTATTTTTTGAAAAAGAATTTATAATACCGCCATTTACAATAGTAGGATCTAATCCTGCTTCATTGAAAATATTTCCTACCAAACTAGTAGTAGTAGTTTTTCCGTGAGATCCAGCTATGGCAATAGATTTTTTATTTTTCATTAATTCAGAAAGCATATCAGCTCGAGAAAGAACTGGTATTTTTTTAATATATGCCTCTCTTAATTCAGGATTATTTTTTTTAATAGCTGATGAATAAACAATAGCATGAGCATTTTTAATATTTTTTTTATTATGTCCTAAAAAAAATTTTATACCTTTTTTCTTTAATCTTGTGGTATTGTCATTTACTGATATATCACTACCCTGGATCGAATATCCTTTATCTAGCA
>CACLBK010000060.1 GCA_902605135.1 uncultured Alphaproteobacteria bacterium | reverse complement strand
AATAAGTAAATTTTCTAATTTTCTTTTAATATTTTCTATCATTAAATCTTTTATTTTTTATGCTAAAAATTATATGATCATCTCTTTTCAATTTATTTTGAAATATATCTTTTATTATTGCTTCTTTTTTAAATCCCGCTCTCTTTAAAACTTTTAATGATCCTATATTGCTACCATAAACACCAGCTAAGCATTTATATAAACGTAAATTATTAAATGAATACATGACAGCTAATTTTACAGCTTCTGTCGCATAACCCTTTCCCCATTCATTTTTATCACCTATAAAATAACTAATATCTGAAGTTTGATGAAAATTATTAATTGGACCAATTTTAATGTTGCCTATATGTTTTTTATTTTTATTTGTACAAATTGCTAAGAGATGTGAATTATTTTTTTTACAAGTACTGATAAATTTTCTTATTAATGCAATCGATTGTTTGTGATGTCGAGTTTCCAAATACTGATTTATTTTTTTATCAGATAACCATTTAAGGTATTTTAGATTTGCATCTTTAATTAATACATTTCTTAAGAATATTTTTTTACCCTTAATAATATAATTCATTTTATTTATAATACTTCTTTTGACCTTGATTAGAAAGGTAAACATTTCCATAATCTGAAGGTATTCCGCATATATTATCTTTATAATAAATTAGTTTCATAGTTTTATTTTTTAATTAATCCAAATGAATCATAATTTGGTTTTGATTTAAAAGCATCTTCTAATTTTTTTATAGGAGTGTAAATTCTATCACCTATATTAATTAATTTTGTTGTTTTTTTTTCAAAGATAATTTCTAAATTAATTATTCCGTTTATAGTAATAACATCATATGTCTTATTACTTATCTTACAAATTAAACCATTTTGAAATGGATGGAATGTTGATTTTTTAACAAGACGGGCATTTTTTATATAAATTCTTTTATTGTTTATCATTGAAGATGCTCCTTTATACGGAGTACCAAAAGCTAAAATAAATCTTAAAATTTCGACAGTATTCCACGAATACCAATTAATCCACCCATTTATTTTAGTATTTAGTCTTGGTAAGTAAAAACTATTATCTTCATTGATTTTTTTACTTTTTATATCTTTTTTATTAATTATTTTTAAAAATTTCAAAATTAATTTATTTGCAATAGTAGTTTGCTTTTTAAAATAATCATTAATATTCCAATTAGAATTATTTTTAAATTTTATTTCGAGTAAAATTTCACCTGAGTCATAAATACCTTGAACCATATCTTCATTTATTAATTGTAAGCAAGCGCCATTATTTATTTCATTTTGCATAATCATCCACGAAAAATGAGCGCCACCTCTATATCTTGGAAGAGGAATTCCCATATAATCCAGAAGATATCCATTGAATTGCTTTATTATTTTTTTATCAAATGACCAAGTTTCTCCAAAACCAATTCCTAAACTATTGTTTGTAATAGATTGATTTATTTCTTTACACTTATTTATATTATTAGTGGAATAGTATTTTATTTTTTCTAAAATTAAATTAGCTTTTAGTGATCCATTAGAATTTATAATTTCATTTAGCAATCTATTTGATGAATAAACTTCAATAATAAATTTTTCTTTCTTTAATCTTTTTGCTACATCTAAAAGAATTATAGATCCTCCAAAAAGAATAATCTTATTAATTTTTTTTTGTTTTAAAATCATTTAAGTACTTGTTCTAATACTAATGCCAGCATTTTTTAATGATGATCTAACTTGCATGAAGCCTTGATCTTTAAAACAAAAGTAGGTACTGGCTGATACAGCACTAGCTTTTCCCATTTTATATCCATCAACAAAATCACCAATACTCCCGCATCCTCCTGAAGTAATTACAGGTATTCTTAATAAATTTGATATTTTTTTAGTAAGAGTCAAATCAAGACCATTTTTTAATCCATCCTTATCCATATTACATAATACAATTTCTCCTGCCCCTCTTCTTTCAGCCTCTATTGCCCATTCAACCGGAGTGATGTTAACTTCTTCTTTCCCTCTATTTACAAAAACTTTATACATATTTTTTTTATTTATTTTATAATCAATACTCACACATACTGTGGATTTACCAAAATATTCGGATATTTTGCTTATTAAAGAAGGATTTTTAAAAGCTTCTGTATTAATAGAGATTTTGTCCGCTCCGTTTTTTAAATATTCTCTTACTAAATCTAAACTATTTATTCCACCTCCATAAGTTACTGGAATAAATATTTGACTAGTAATTTTTTTTAAAAGTTGAAAATTAGAATTTATATCAATCTCATTATCAATATTAAGAATTATTAACTCATCTGCGGACTGAGCATCAAATATTTTTGTTTGACTAAAAGGGTCTCCTATAGA
>CACLBK010000059.1 GCA_902605135.1 uncultured Alphaproteobacteria bacterium | reverse complement strand
TTTGATTGGCATCAAGATTATGGGTATTGGTATCATAATGCTTGCCTTTATCCAGATATGGGATCTTGTTTTATAATGTTAGATAAGGCGACAAAGGAAAATGGTTGCCTCAAAGTCTTAAAAGGATCTCAAAAAGTTGGAAGAATAGGTCATGGCACTTCTGATACTCCTGAACAAACGGCTGACTTAGATAGATTACGTGAATTAGAAAAAAGACATCAATGTATTTATATCGAAGCAAACCCTGGTGACGCACTTTTTTTTCATGCAAACTTATTACATGCTTCAGATGCAAATAAATCAAATTCATCAAGAAGAACACTGATAGTTTGTTTTAATACTAAAAAAAATAATCCCTATAAAGAAATTGGACATCCAAGGTACACACCTTTAAAAGTATCACATCATAACTCAATTATGGAGTATCAGAATGATTAAACTAACAATAATTGGTGCAGGTAGTGCTGTATTTACGAGAAGGATTGTAACAGATCTATTGGCAATAAAGCAATTTGGGAATATGGAAATTGCATTACAAGATATTGATCCAGTAAGATTAAAAGCATCGCATGATTTAATTGATGTAATTTCAGAAAAATTAAATGTTTCACCTAAAGTTACTTCTCATACAAACAGACGGGAGTCTTTGGTTGATGCAGACTTTGTTCAAACAACAATTCAAGTAGGAGGATATGAGCCATCCACGGTTATTGATTTTAAAATTCCTAATGAGTTTGGATTAAGACAAACTATAGCAGATACTCTTGGCATAGGTGGAATAATGAGAGGTCTACGAACTATTCCTGTTTTACTAGATATTGCAAAGGATATTATGGATATTTGTCCAAATGCTACTTGGTTACAATATGTAAATCCGATGTGCTCAAACATGATTGCTATAAACAATGCATATCCTGAAATCAAAGCAATGGGGTTATGTCATTCAGTTCAAGGAACAGCTGAAATGCTGGCAAAAGACTTAGATGAAAATATAAATGATATTGATTATCTTTGCGGCGGTATAAACCATATGGCCTTCTATAAAAAATTTGAAAAGAAAATTAATGGAAACGAAAATGAGGATTTATATCCTAGGTTAAAGAAACTAGCTGATAAAATTGTAAATGATGAAGTAATATCTTCTAGAAGTAAAAAAACTGATCATGAATCTAATAAGGTGCTTCATGAAAAAGTAAGATATGAAATTCTTAGAAGATTTGGTTATTTTGTAACAGAGTCTAGTGAGCACTTTGCTGAATACGTTCCATGGTTTATCAAACAAAATAGAGATGATGTTATAAAAAAATACAAGATACCAATTGAGGAGTATATCGATAGATGTAAAAGTAACATTCAACTTTGGAAAGATTTGGAAAAAGATATGACTCCAATTTATGATATGCCACTTAAAAGAAGTAACGAATATGCTTCATTTATAATGGATGGAATTGCAAATAATAAAGAAGTTACTATTAACGCTAATGTTATGAATGATAATTTAATTGATAATTTACCAGCAAATTGCTGCGTTGAGGTTCCTGTAGTAATTAATTCAGAAGGTTATAAACCTCAAAAGTTTGGCAAGTTACCTGAGCAATTAGCTGCTCTAATGCGAACTAATATTAATGTGCAAATACTAACTGCAGAGGCTGCACTAACAAAAAAAAGAGAGCATATTTATCATGCAGCAATGCTTGATCCATTAACTGGCGCTAATTTAACTATAGACGAAATTTATAGTATGACTGATAAGATGATTGCAGCACATGGTAGTTATTTACCTCAATATAATTAATGTCTAAACTTACTGTTAAAGATTTATTTGACAAAAAAGGAAAAGTAAAATTAACAGAGTTATATGTAACAAATGCCTTAGAAGCATACGCAGCTGAACAAGCTGGAATAGATATTCAAATAGTTTCATTCAAAAAAGAAACATTAAGAACTGGAGTGCCTACAAATAAATGGTTCAGAGATGCTCATATAAAAGATATTAGAGAAGCAGCTCCAAATACTTTTATGATTTATGGTCTTGGTCAATTATCAACTCCAGAAAAAGCAATAGATGCAGCACTAGTAGCAAGAGAAAATGGAGCTGACGCAGTTTATTGTGGCAACAGCCCGAAATATATAGAGGCTCTAAGAAATGAGGGACTGCCAGCTGTAAGTCATATCGGTTTAATCCCTTATAAAAGTACCTGGACAGGTGGTTTTAAGGCAGTTGGGAAAGATGCTGACTCTGCCTTTAAAGTTTATCAAGATGCTTTAGCATATGATCAAGCAGGTGCAATTGGCCTCGAAGTGGAATGTGTACCAGATCGAGTAGCAGAAACTATTACAAACAAAGTTGATTTATTAACTTTATCTATGGGCAGTGGTCCTAATTGTGATGTTGAGTTTTTATTTATTCAGGATGTTATAGGCACAAACACAGAGAGAATTCCTCGTCATGC
>CACLBK010000058.1 GCA_902605135.1 uncultured Alphaproteobacteria bacterium | reverse complement strand
ATAAGTGCACATTATTGGGATCCATCTTCTCCAAAAATATTTGAGCATGAAGATATAAAAGATTTATTAAATTTAAATATTGTTGGAGATATTACTTGTGATATTGATGGTTCTGTACCAACTACAATTAGATCAACAACAATTGATAGTCCAAATTATTGGATCGATAGAAAAAATTTAAAGGAAATAGAGCAAAATAATGATGGTATTGCTATAATGGCAGTTGATAATTTACCATCTGAATTACCCCGGGACTCAAGTGCTGAATTTAGTGAAGGAATAATAAATGAAGTTCTTCCTTATTTATTAAAAGAAGATGATGGTAGGATATTAAATGGAACCATAACAGCTGATGGTAGTTTTTTAGAAAAGTACAATTATTTAAATAATTATATTGGTATTAATGAATAAAGCAGAAAAAAAACATCATCCCCCCTCAGAAATCACAACACCTTTTAAAATTGTAAGTGATTTTAACCCAAGTGGTGACCAACCTGAAGCAATTAAAAGTATTGTTAAAAGTCTAAATGAAGGAGAGCAAGAACAAGTTCTCTTAGGTGTCACTGGATCAGGTAAAACTTTTACTATGGCTAAAGTAATTGAAAAAGTTCAAAAACCAACTTTAATAATGGCTCCAAATAAAACATTAGCAGCACAGCTTTATGGGGAGATGAAAAATTTATTTCCAAATAATGCCGTCGAATACTTTGTTAGTTATTACGATTATTATACACCTGAAGCATATGTTCCAAGATCTGATACATATATTGAAAAAGAATCATCTATAAATGAACAAATTGATCGTTTAAGACATTCAGCAACAAGATCTCTAGTGGAAAGAAGAGACACAATTATTGTAGCTTCAGTGTCTTGTATTTATGGTATTGGTTCAGTTGATGCTTATTCTTCAATGTCATTTACCTTAGAAAAAAATCAATCAGTAAGCCGAGATATTATCATTAGAAAGTTGGTAGAACTTTTATACAAACGCCGCGATATGGATTTTAAAAGAGGTAGTTTTAGGGCTAAAGGAGATATTTTAGAAATTTTCCCTTCACATTATGAAGATATTTCTTGGAAAATATCTATGTTTGGTGACGATATAGAAAGTATATCTCAAGTAGATCCACTTACTGGTGAAAAACTCGGTGAGCTTGAACAAATACGAATTTTTGCAAACTCTCATTATGTAACTCCAAAACCAACAATAAAAAAAGCAATTACAATGATTAAAACAGATTTAAAAAAACAATTAGAAATTTTTGAAAAAGAAAAAAAATATTTAGAAAGACAAAGATTGGATGAAAGAACGACATTTGACTTAGAAATGATGGAAACTACTGGAAGTTGTAATGGTATTGAAAATTATTCTAGATATTTATCAGGAAGAAGTCCTGGTGAACCTCCGCCAACACTTTACGAATATATACCCGAAGATTCACTATTGTTTATTGATGAAAGTCATCAGACATGTGGTCAAATAGCTGGAATGTATAAAGGTGATTTTTCAAGAAAATCTACTTTAGCTCAATATGGTTTTAGACTACCAAGTTGCGTTGATAATAGGCCTTTAAAAAGAGAGGAATGGGATGCAATGCGACCTCAAACTATATTTGTAAGCGCAACCCCAGGTGATTATGAACTTGAAAAGACAGGTGGAACCTTTGTTGAGCAAGTAATTAGGCCTACAGGTTTGATTGATCCTCCAATTGAAATAAGGCCTACTAAACATCAAATTGATAACTTAATTGATGAATGTAAAAAAACGATTGATAAAGGTCATCGAGTTCTCATAACTACACTAACTAAAAAAATGGCCGAGGATCTGACAGAATATATTAATGAAGAGGGATTAAAAGTACGATATCTTCATTCAGACATTGATACATTAGAAAGAATAGAAATAATCAGAGACCTAAGGCTTGGAGTTTTTAATATACTAGTTGGGATTAATCTTCTTAGAGAAGGCTTAGACATTCCCGAATGTGCTTTAATGGCAATTTTAGATGCTGATAAAGAAGGCTACCTACGTTCCAGAACTAGCTTAATACAGACTATAGGAAGAGCTGCCAGAAATGTTGAAAGTAAGGTGTTAATGTATGCTGATAATATAACTACTAGTATGAAAGAAGCAATGGAAGAAACAGATAGAAGAAGATCTAAACAGCTTGAATATAATGAAATTAATAAGATAACACCTGTTAGTATAAAAAAGAATATTCAAGAAATAATTGAGAATACTGCTGAACAAGATCATGTTACAGTTGAAATTGATAATGCTAAAGAATTAGTCGGAAAAGATCTAAATAAACATATTAAAAATTTAGAGAAAAAAATGAATGAATTTGCTTCAAAGCTTGAATTTGAAGATGCAGCAAGATTAAGAGATGAAATAAATAGATTAAAAGCAAAAGAGGTTGGTCTTTCAAATAAAGTTTTGCAGTTTAAAAAGAATTAATGGATATTTTATTTTCAGAAATTGATCAAACTGGAATAATTAAACTA
>CACLBK010000057.1 GCA_902605135.1 uncultured Alphaproteobacteria bacterium | reverse complement strand
ACCTGGTGAAGATTTTTCTAAAACAAAATTTGTTAGTTGTTTTTTCTTAATTCTATTGCTCATTTTTAAAGCTTCCTTACCAATAAAATCTATTTTTTTATTTAGTTTAACAGTAAATTCTAATCCAGCTTCAAAAGGGTTTTCAGCTGGTGAAATATCATGTCCCCAATGTAAATATCCTTTTTCCATTCTCATAATATCTAGCGCATGAGCACCAGCATGCGAAAGGTTATACTTTTCTCCAACCTTAACTAACTCTAAATAAATTTCTCTAGATAAATCCATAGGAACATAAATTTCCCAACCAAGTTCACCAACAAAAGATAATCTTTGGAAGATTAATTTATCATTTTTTAATGATATTTCTTTAACAGTTCCAAATTTAAAATTATTTTTTGAAAAATATTTTCCAAATATTTCTGTTAAAATTCCTCTACTTTTAGGACCAAAAACACCAAAACAAGCTAAACGTTCAGTGATATCAATTAAAGTTGTGCTTTTACTAAGATTTTTTAAAATATGTTTTTTATCATGTTCTCTCACAGATGAACCCGTCACAATACGAAAAGAATCATTATCAATACAAGTAACTGTTAAATCAGCAACAATACCACCATTTGAATTAAGCATTTGCGTGTATGTTGTATCACCAGGATTATTTTTAATATTATTGCAGCATAATCGTTGAAGATCGTTGAAGGCAGTAACTCCCTTAATTTCAAATTTTGCAAAGGAACTTAAATCAAATAAACCAGCATTTTCTCTTGTATTTATTGTTTCATACTTTGCTGCATCATACCAATTTTGATAGCCATAACTATAATCATATTCTGGTTTCTTACCATTTAGAGCATACCACATTGGTCTTTCAAAACCGGCTACTTGACCAAAACATGCTCCTTTCTTTTTCAAATCATTATGAAAAGGAAGCAATTTAATATTTCTCGAAGATTTATGTTGTTTGTAAGGCCAGTGCATTGCATATAAATTTCCTAATGATTCAGTAACTCTTTCAGTTATAAATTTTGTCTCAGAGTGAAATTTTTCAAATCTTGAAATATCTAAGGAGTAAAGATCCTCATTAACTTCATCATTCATCATCCATTCTGCGGTAACTTTACCAGCACCACCAGCACTCTGAATACCTATACTATTAAAGCCACAACAAACATAAAAGTTTTTTACTTCTGGTGTTTCACCTAATAGATAATTTGTATCTGGAGTAAAAGCTTCAGGGCCATTAAAGAATTTTCTTATACCTACATTTTCAAGTGCTGGTATTCTTTTCATAGCATTTTTTAAATGTGGTTCAAAATGATCAAAATCTTCTGGAAGTTCTCCAAAAGAAAAATCATTAGGGACTTTATACGTATCTGTAAATGCTGGTTTAGCTTTAGGTTCAAAAATTCCTACTAATATTTTTCCTGCATCCTCTTTAAGATATAAGCAGTTATTATAATCTCTTAAAACTGGCAGTGATTTTGAAATTTCATTCAAGGGTTCACTTAATATATAGAAATGTTCATTAGGATATAATGGTATGCTAACATTAATATCATTTGCTATCTGCCTTGACCACATTCCAGATGCTAAAACAATATACTCACATTTAATTTTTCCATGTTGTGTATCTACACCTTCTATTGATCCATTTTTTGTAAGGATTTTATTTACTGAGCAATGTTCAAAAATTTTAGCACCATACATTTTTGCAGATTTTGCAAGAACATTCGTTATACCAACAGGATCTGCTTGACCATCCTTTGGAATAAAAATTCCACCAACAATATCATCTACATTTATTAAAGAATAAATATCTTTAATCTGTTCTTTATCTAAAGAATCAACTTCTATATTAAATCTTTGAGCAAAAGTAGCTTGTCTTTTTAATTCCTCTAAACGTTCATTTGTGGTGGCAATAGTTAAAGAGCCATTTTGTTTTAACCCTGTTGCTATTCCCGTTTCCTTTTCTAGTTCTTTGTATAAATTTAATGAATAATTTCTTAGTTTTGTTATAGTTGCTGAAGCACCAATCTGACCCAATAACCCAGCAGCATGCCAAGTAGTGCCAGAGGTTAATTGATCTCTTTCTAATAATACAACATCTTTCCAACCAAATTTTGCTAAATGATAAGCCACTGAGCATCCTGCAATGCCACCACCAATTACAACTACTTTGGCCGAAGTTGGTATTTTTTTATCCATTTATAATATTACAGATAAAGACTTTCTGTATCAGATTCAAAATAATTATTAAGTTCATCAATATTTATTTCATCTATATTAGATGGCTGCCAAATAGGATTATGATCTTTTGAAATAAGCAAAGAAGTTACTCCATTATCAAAGTCATCACGATACACGACCTTCTGACTTAGCTGAAATTCAATTTCTAAACATTCTTTTAGAGATCTTCCTTTTGCACCATCAATAAGCTTAGTAGTTATTGCAAGACTCATAGGACACTTATTTGAAAGAATATCTAAAATTTTTTTTGAGAACTCTGAGTTATTATTTTTTAAATTTGC
>CACLBK010000056.1 GCA_902605135.1 uncultured Alphaproteobacteria bacterium | reverse complement strand
GATCAAAAGGTAACTGCATGACAATGGGGACTGCATCAACAATGGGTTCAATGGTAGAAGCATTAGGAATGTCACTTCCAGGAAATGCTGCAATACCTGCAGTGGACTCTAGAAGATATGCTTTAGCACATATGTCTGGAAAAAGAATTGTTGAAATGGTCAAGGAAGATATAACAATGTCAAAAATTGTTACAAAAAAATCATTTGAAAATGCGATTAAAGTAAATGGAGCAATAGGTGGATCTACAAATGCAGTTATCCATTTAGCTGCAATTGCAGGTCGAATGGAAATTGACTTAGATTTAGATGATTGGAATAAATGTGGAGATGGTATTCCAACATTAGTAAATTTACAACCTTCAGGAAAGTATTTAATGGAAGACTTTTATTATGCAGGTGGTGTTCCAGTTGTCATAAAAAGATTAATGGAAAAAAAATTACTAGATGAAAATTCAATGACTGTTAATGGAAAAACTATAGCTGAAAATAATATAAATGCTAAATGTTGGAACAATGATGTTATAAAAGAATTTGAAAATCCTTTAACAAAAAATGGAGGAATAAAAATTCTAAGAGGTAATATAGCTCCAAATGGTGCAATTATTAAACCATCAGCTGCATCACCAGAATTAATGAAACATACTGGAAAAGCAGTAGTTTTTGAAAGCGTAGAAGAGTTTCATGAAAAGATTGATGATCCTAATTTAGATGTTGATGAAAATTCAATATTAGTTTTAAAAAATTGTGGACCAAAGGGGTATCCTGGTATGGCTGAAGTTGGTAATATGCGTCTTCCACAGAAAGTTCTTAAGAAAGGTGTGAGAGATATGATTAGAATATCTGACGCGAGAATGAGTGGAACAGCATATGGCACGGTAATACTTCATACATCTCCAGAAGCTGCAGTTAAAGGTCCTTTAGCAGCAGTTCAAAATGGGGATGAAATAGAAGTAGATGTTGATCAAGGTACAATGAATTTAAAAGCTGATGATGAAACAATAAAAAATCGTCTAGAAAATTATTCACCTGTTGTTCCAGAAATCACAGGTGGTTATCAAAAAATGTATGTCGAACATGTTATGCAAGCTGACAAAGGAGCAGATTTAGATTTTCTAATTGGAAAAAGAGGCGCTGAAGTTAAAAGACATAGCCACTAAATATTATTGATGAATTTCAAAGTTATCTAAATATTTTTCTGATAACTCTATCCCTAATCCGTGCTTATTTTCATCTAATTCAATAAAACCATTTTTTGCTTGAGGTTCTCCATCAAAAATATACCAAAATAATTCATTTCCAATTTCTACTGGCCAGAATGGAAAATATTCAACAATAGGAGCGTTGACTGAACTCATGGAAATATGAAAATTATGGACTTGTCCAGCATGAGGAATAACTGGTATTTGAAATGCTTCAGCTAAAGCAGAAATTTTATGTGCCTGTGTTATTCCACCAACTCTATTCGTATCAAATTGCACAACGTCAATTGCTTTTTTTTCTAGTAATTGTCTAAAACCAAAAAGTGTATATTCATGTTCACCACCAGATATAGGAGTTCTACATGAAGCTTTTAGATCTGCATAACCGTCAATATCATCAGCAATAACTGGTTCTTCTAACCAACGAAGATTTTCATTATCAATTAATCTCATCATTCTTTTTGCATATTCAAATGTCCATCCCATATATACATCAGCCATAAGATCAACATTATCACCAACAACTGATCGTACTGTTTTGATTAACTCAATATTCTTATGCATACCTTCAGCACCATAAGTGGGACCCCAACCAAGTCTTAATTTCATTGCTTTAAAACCTTGATCTACATAATCTTTAGCTTCTTTTGCTAGACTATCAAGAGGTTGACTATAAAGCTTACTTGCATAACAAGGGAGTTTTGATTTAGTCTTTCCACCTAATAATTTGAATACGGGTTGTTTAGCAGATTTCCCAAGTGCATCCCATATTGCAATATCAACAGCACTAATAGCTGTCATACCCACACCTTTTCTTCCCCAAGCTAATGTTTGTCGATACATCTTTTGCCATATATGCTCATAATCCCATATACTTTCACCAATAATGGCTGGAGCTAAATAAGTATCTACAACTGATTTACATGGTTCTGGGGATAATGCTGCATTACCTAAACCTACCAAACCATCACTTGTTTCTATCTCAACAACTAACCAGCTATGAAATTTATATGTTGTCCATCTATCATTTGAAATATTTTCTTGATTCACAATATCTGCAGCATTTGTGCAAAAATTCTCGTGAATTTTTTGAACGGGCCCTGTCCATTTATAGACCTTTGCTTTAACACTTACAATTTTACTCACAAAATAATTATTATACTAATTTAAATCAATTTAAGAGAATTTTTTAATATTAAGATAAGAGTTTAAGTAATAACTTTAAAGATTCTAGCATCGGCGTTACATTAGCTTTATTTTTACCCACAATATCAAAAGCTGTTCCATGAGCAGGCGTAGTTATAGGTATTGGCAGACCACCTTGAACAGTAACACCTTTTTCAAATCCAAACGATTTAAGACCTGATTGTATGGCGTCATGATACATTCCGA
>CACLBK010000055.1 GCA_902605135.1 uncultured Alphaproteobacteria bacterium | reverse complement strand
AATTTTTTTATTGTTAAACAGTCTTTCTTGTAAAATTTTTTCAGCTCGCAAACTATCTCTTCTATGAATTAACAATACCTTTGAAGCAAATTTAGTTAAAAACATTGCCTCCTCTACTGCACTATTACCTCCACCTATCACTGCTACTTGCTGATCTTTGAAGAAAAAACCATCGCAAGTTGCACAAGCAGAAATACCAAATCCTTTAAATTTTTTTTCACTTTCCAAATTCAGCCATCTAGCTTGAGCACCTGTTGCAATAATTATTGATTTGGATACAAATTCTTTTCCTGACTCAGTTTTGGAAATAAATGGATTTTTTTCAAAATCAACTGACGTTACAATATCATTATGAAAAATAGTTCCTACTTTTACAGCTTGTTCTTTCATTTGTTCCATAAGCCAAGGTCCCTGAATAACATTTTCAAATCCTGGATAGTTTTCTACATCCGTAGTAATAGTTAGCTGGCCTCCTGGTTCTAAACCCGAAACTAAATGTGGTTTTAAATTTGCTCTTGCTGCATAGATTGCAGCTGTGTAGCCTGCTGGTCCAGAACCTATAATTAAAACATCATTTTCTATTTTTTCAGTCATATAATTAAGCTAATAATTTAGTCACTTTTTTCAACTGGCCAATCTGTATTAAAAGTAACATAATTTATTTGAATACATCTTCTCTCTTTTTGAATTTCTTTTAATTCAAGTCCATGCCAAGTATCATCCCCTGAAGAAAAAAAATAACCACTATTATGAATATATTCAATTGTTTTAACTAATTTAAAACTTTTATCATATAGGTCGGTACCCAAATTTGAAGCTTCATTATATGGGTTTGCCCAAACCATCATCGTCACTAATTTTTCTGAGATATCTTTGTGTGGTTTTAACCAAAATCCTTTTTTATCTCCAATTACTTCTAATCTCACATATGAATTTGATAAATCTTTATCAATTATTTTCGATATTTTGTTAACCATTTCTATACTTTGTAAAGACTGAATTAATTTTGTTAGATATGGAAAATTTTGACAATTATTTTTTGTTATAAAAAGTCTTAATTTACCATCAATTCCCTGACCTGTATAATCGGCAGCTCTTGTCCCATCGTACATTCTATCTCCTGAGGGAATATTACTATAGGAAATTTCTTCTAACGCGCCTTCTTCTAAGCAATTACTAAATACCCAATGATTAAAGGGAAAATCTGCATGAGCTAAATTCTCAAGATTCATTTTTCCTTTCTATAATTCTTTTTTTTATAATTCCAGCAATTCTTTTGCTTTCTTCTAGTTTCGTATATGTCCAATTTTCCAATTTGTCTAAAGTATTAAAATCTCTTGTTATATTCATTTTTTTAAATTCTTCATGGAATCTTATAAATCTTTTACTTTTTCTCTTCATTGGTAATTGATAAACATAAATTGGTTTGCTAGATATACTTGCTTCAGAAATCATAGAGGTTGAGTCAGAAGTAATAATAAAATAACTAGAATTATAAAGAGCAAATTCGTATGGATTCTTTCCTTCTCCAAACCATAATGTAGATATGGAGTTCAATTTTTTTTTTAAAATATATTTAATTTCTTGATTAGTTCTTCTTGAGGTAATAACTAAAATTTCTTTATTATTATAATAGTTCTTAATTTTTTTTATTCTCTCGCAAAGATCCAAAGTATCTTCTTTTGAGAAATTATAGTGGTTATTTTCACCTCCAATAATACAAGTAATCAAATTTTTTGTATTAATTTGATAATGATTTTTTAAATTATTAGTTTTTTTAAAATGATGTATCGCACCTATTGAATTGATTATATTTTCTCCATATAAAGCATCGTGATTTGGAGCAATAACAAATGAAAAGTATTTTGAAGAAATTTTTGGGTTTTGAATATGAATATTAATTATATTAGGATATTTTTTTTTAAGATAGACTGATAAGTAAACACTTTTTCTTCCACAACTAATGACCACATCAGGTATTTCGTTTGTAGGTAACTTATTTTTAAATATCCAACTAAAAATAGGAAGTATCCCAGGTTGTAATCTATTCCAAGGAAAAATTATTTCAGTTTTAACTTCTTTTATATTTATACTTAATTCATTTGCCAGGCCTTTAGTCTGACTTATCATTCCTTGTGAACCATCAGTTAATGACCAAATTTTAGGATTGTCTATATTCAAATGTATTTTACTGATAATATTGTATAACTTTTTAAACCTTTTGGACTATTGATTTCAACATTGTCTTCTTCTGTTTTACCAATCAAGCCTCTTGCTAAAGGACTAGTAATTGAAAGTTTTTTATTTTCAATATCTGATTCATATTCCCCAACAATTTGATATTGTTGTTTTTCTCCACTTTCATCATCTTCTATTTTAACTGTTGCACCAAACTTAATATCGTCACCTTCAACAGATTTAACATCTATTACCTCTGCTTTACTAATAGCACTCTCTAAATCTATAATTCTTCCTTCAATTAAACTTTGCTGTTCTTTAGCATATTGATATTCTGCATTTTCAGATAAATCACCGTGGCTTCTAGCCTCGGCAATCGCTTCAATTATTTTTGGTCTATCCTCAGAGGTTAATTTTTTTAATTCATCTTGTAATTTTGTATAACCCTCAGCAGTCATAGGAATTTTATTCATAAACTCAT
>CACLBK010000054.1 GCA_902605135.1 uncultured Alphaproteobacteria bacterium | reverse complement strand
ACCTTCATAGTTACCCCAGCATATATGCATTCTTGTTTTCTCAACATCAACATTTTCCATAGCTGCATTCAAACATTCAATTTGTATTTCTGCACGTTTAATAAATTCATCTTCAGATAAATCTTTAAAATTCATGTGCCTAGCTAGAGCAAGATCAGGACAATCCAACTGAACTTGGATTTCTGATTTTGTAATAGTTTCATATTCTTTAGCCATTATATTGGATAGCTTATCTAAATATTCTTCTTCAGAATTATAGAATTTATTGGGCATAAATACATTGATTACACCTGGAGAAGCAGCATTCATAAATGCTTTGTGATGATTATTTTTCTTGAGTGAACTTTTAAAATTATTTAAGTCATTAATGAGGGAGCTCTCATCTTTTAGCTTAAGCTCATTTGTACAGCATGGCCTTGTATAGGTAGGAGTACCTCCACTCTTGGCAATCTTTTCTTTATATTCTGGGAAGTCATCAAGGTCCGCGGGTGCTCTTCTCTCACTTTCACCCGAAAATCCATCAATTCTATCTTTAATATAAGTAGCATAACTAAATTTACTCATTTCACCATCGCTGACAAAGTCAATTCCAACATCAATTTGTTGTTTGACAACTTTTTCAACATTGTCCTTTAAAATATTATCAAAATTATTTTGATTAAAATTTTCGCCTTTATCTTTTGCAAATAAAAATTCAGATAATTCTTTTGAACGAGGTAGGCTTCCTACATGTGTTGTTTGAATTAATGACATATTTTCTATCCAGTTTTTAACAAAATTTGTTTCCAAATCATGGTTTCATCATACAAAACCCATTCATTTTTAATACCTCTTGGTCCAAATTCAACATGGTTTATACCCATTACATATATCTTTGCATTAGATGCTTTACCAAAAATACCATTACCTTCATGTTTCCCAACTAAAGACCATCTAACTGAAGCTTTTTTAGGTTGATTAATTTCTTCAGTAAAAGCAATATGATCAATAGAGAATAAAGAGTTTGGAAAAGCATTTCTTAATTGTTTCCAGAATTTAATAACTTCATCATTACCATAGTGAGTGTTGCCGCCAGGTTGGAATTGTTGAACTGCCCTATCATAATTATCATTTATAGTTTTCTCCAAATTAATATTCATAATTGATGTTAGTAGATTTGCATAAGTCTCACCACAATTACCAGAAGCTAATATGGGTGATGTGTAAATTGATTTAAGAGGAGTATTTTCATCAAAAGGTTTACTCGCTTTTTCTGGACCACCTTCATTTTTAATTAAATTATTGGCGAACTCTTTAGGATTTATTCCAATTTGCCTAACAATCGCTCCTTGGTCTCTAACAAGCCACTCATCATAAACCTGATTATTCATACAAGCACAATCAGCAATAGTTCTATAATACAATTTTTTTCCAGTTGCCTCACCGTACATACCGTCAACAGAGTGGGTAGAAGTTGATAATATTCGATGAGAAGAAAAATATCCTTCTTCATCATTACCAGTCCAAATTACATCTTCTCCTAAGAGAGTTCTATCTGGAAAAATTTTTTTACTAGCATAAGTGCTTTCAATTACTGGTTCAGCACCATAAATTACACCTGAAGGAGATCTTGTGGGAGTGGGTATGCTAACATTAGGAGTATCAGCATAATATTCTCTTATAGCCTCAACATCATTATTTTCCCAAATTTGATAAGTAATTTTTAAAATATAATCAGGTAAATCTTTGAACTTATTATCAAAACCCTTCATATGTAAATTATCTAATTAGTTTGTCTTATTATAAACAAGCTTCCATCATTTTCGCTTATCTGTTTTATAGATCTTATTGCATCTTTTGGTACTGAAAAGGTATCTCTTGAATTAATTACAACTTTTTGTCCATCACAATTAATTTCCCAACTACCAGACAAGCAATGTAATACTTCTGATTTCTCAAGTGTATATTCGTGTACATGAGCATTTTTTCCATTAAGCAGAGAAAGACTAAATCCAGTTTTATGAGGAATATAAGGATCAAATGACTTAT
The DNA here is from genome assembly GCA_902605135.1 of uncultured Alphaproteobacteria bacterium. Classification (GTDB taxonomy): domain Bacteria; phylum Pseudomonadota; class Alphaproteobacteria; order HIMB59; genus CACPNW01. Next base: position 714 of record CACLBK010000054.1, on the reverse strand, counting down.
TATGGATATTAAATTGATCAAGATAATTAATTATTTTATTAGAATTAAAATGCTCATCATCAACTAGATATTTATCTCTATCACTTAAACGTATTACAAATTTTTCAATTTCTGAAGATGTGTAATGATCAAAAGTTTCAAGTTCTTTATCTTGTAATGGTTTAATGATTTTATTTTCATCTACTATTTTATTTTTTTCAGTATCAATTAAAGAATTATCATCAAGTAGAACCATTCCTGATTTTTTAGCCTCTTTTAATAATTTTGGTGTCCATGTAATCACTCCAGGATCATTTTCACCTAAAACAACAAACATTAGAGCTTCTTCATCACTCACATTTTGAAATCCTCTAAACATATTTGTTGGAAAAGAAGCGACATCCCCTTTATATAATATTACTTCTCCTTCTGTACCATCAACTCCCCAGTAGAAGCGCCAAGCACCTGAGTGTATGATAAATACTTCAGCTGTTGTGTGACTATGTAAACCAGAACCATTCATGGGTGCTGCACTTACAGCGCCAATATTAAATCCATGAGCTTCTGCAATTTTTACATTTTGTTTTGCATCTTCACTTACCCCTGGTCCAATAACAGAGTAATTTTTTCTATTTTGATGACCTTTTAATTTACCCTCAACAAAAGGAATGGTACTTGGAACTAAGTCATCGAATTTAGCTAGTCTTGATGTAATATTAATTGACATATTGTTGG
>CACLBK010000053.1 GCA_902605135.1 uncultured Alphaproteobacteria bacterium | reverse complement strand
ATCATTTATAAAGGCTGCAATTAATGATTAATATCAATTTAAAAAATTTTTCTATCTCAAATAATTCTCCATTTGTTTTAATTGCAGGCCCATGTGTAATAGAAAATGAAAGTCACTCATTAATGATTGCAGAAGAACTAAATAATATGTGCGATGATGTTGGAATTAATTTAATTTTTAAATCTAGTTTTGATAAGGCTAATCGATCAAGTATTAATAGTGATAGAGGTATTAAACTCAATGAAGCATTAAAAATCTTTGAAAAAATTAAAACTAATTTTAATTTACCAATAATAACTGATGTCCATAATGAAGACCAATGTAATCAATTAAAACAAGATAGTATTATCGATATTATCCAAATTCCTGCGTTTCTATGTCGTCAAACAGATTTATTACTAGCTGCAGGCAGAACAAATAAAATTATTAATGTTAAAAAAGGTCAATTTTTATCACCAACTGATGTTAAAAATATTTTCACAAAGATAGAAACTACAAATAATAAAAACATTATGATAACTGAAAGGGGAACAACTTTTGGTTACAATACGCTTGTAAATGATTTTAAAGGTATAGATATTATGAAAAAATATGAATATCCTGTAATTTTTGATGCAACTCATTCTGTTCAGCAACCAGGAGGAATGGGCGATAAAAGTGGCGGTCAAAGAGAACATATTCCTTCTTTATGCAAAGCTGCTATATCTGTTGGTGTAGCTGGTTTATTTTTAGAAACACATAATGATCCAGATAATGCTCCTAGTGATGGACCAAACATGATTAATATTAAGAAGTTAAAAAATTTATTAATTCAACTTAAGCAATTTGATGATATAGCCAAAAATAATGCCTAAAATAACGAATATAAAAGCAAGACAAATAATAGATAGTCGTGGAAATCCAACTGTTGAATGCGATATAGAGTTTGAAAATTCTACCTTTGGTAGAGCTGCGGTTCCAAGTGGAGCTTCCACTGGAGTACATGAGGCTCTAGAATTGAGAGATAATGATAAATCCAAATACAAAGGTAAAGGAGTTCTGAAAGCAGTAGGTAATATCAATAATACAATTTCTAAAGAACTAGTTGGAAAATCATTTGATAATATTTCTTCTTTTGACAATTTTTTATTAGAACTTGATGGTACGGAAAATAAATCTAACTTAGGTGCTAATGCAACACTTGCTGCAAGTTTAGCTTTTGCAAAATGTTTAGCTTCTTCTGAAGGTCATGAATTGTATTCTTTTCTTGGGAAAGAACATACAATGAGTCTTCCAGTTCCAATGATGAATATTATTAATGGAGGATCACATGCAGATAACGACGTTGATATTCAAGAATTTATGGTTGCTCCTATAGGTGCAAATAATTTTTCAGAAGCACTTCAATATGGTTGTGAAATATTTCATTCATTAAAGTCACTTTTAAAATCAAAAGGCTTAAATACAAATGTTGGTGATGAAGGTGGATTTGCTCCTAACATAAATAGTTCTAGTGAAGTCATAGAAACTGTTTTGAAATCAGTAGAAGACGCAGGTTTTAAACCTGGAAAAGATATTTATCTATCACTTGATGTTGCATCAACTGAATTTTACAAAAATAATAAATATGATTTACAGGGAGAAAAAATTGTTTTGTCCTCTGATGAGATGATAAAATATTTAGAGAAATTGGTAAATGCTTATCCAATTTATTCTATTGAAGATGGAATGGCGGAAGATGATTGGGATGGTTGGTCTAATTTAACATCAACAATAGGAAAAAAAGTTCAGTTAGTTGGTGATGATTTATTTGTTACAAATAAAAAAAGATTACATAAAGGTATTGTAGAGGGTGCGGGTAATTCTATTTTAGTCAAAGTAAATCAAATAGGTACTCTAAAAGAAACTTTGGAGTCGATAAAATTAGCAAAAGAAAATAATTTCACTACTATAATTTCACATCGTTCTGGTGAGACTGAAGATACGACGATTGCTGATTTATCAGTTGGTGTTTCAGCAGGTCAAATTAAAACAGGATCATTATCTAGAACAGATAGAACAGCAAAATATAATCAATTATTAAGAATTGAAGAAGTATTACAAGATAAAGCAAATTATGCTGGATCAACTATCTTAAATAATAAATAATTGACAGTTTCGATCTTAAATATGCTATTTGTATAATAAATGAATAAATCTTTAGTTTTAAAAAATAAATTTTATTTCTATCTATCCTTTTTGTTCACTTTTTTTCTCTTTGTTTATCTTCTGTATTTTCTTGTAAATGGTGAGAGAGGATTGCTAAAATATTTCAGTCTTAAAAATCTTAATGCTCAATATAATGAACAATATATGTCCCTAAAAAAGGAAAATGAATTTCATCTAGATAGAATTAAGAGATTACAACCAAATACTATAGATTTGGACTATTTAGATGAGACATTTAGGAAAGTTACAGGATTTACATCAGAAAATGAAATAGTTATAATTATAGAGTAAACTGATTTATTTGACAAAAAATCACCCTAATTATAATTAAAGATTATCTTATGAAAAAACTTCAAAAAGCAGATTATATTAAAATGTATTCTTTTATGCTCAAAATTAGAAGATTTGAGGAAAGAGCTGCTCAACTTTACGGCATGGGCAAAATAGGTGGTTTTTGTCATTTGTATATTGGTCAAGAAGCAGTTGTTGTTGGTATATTAATGACAATTGATAAGAATGACTCAGTTGTAACAACTTACAGAGATCATGGGCATATGATCGCTAGGGGATTAGATCCAAAACGTATTATGGCAGAGTTGACTGGTAGAGAAGATGGTTATTCTGCTGGTAAGGGTGGT
>CACLBK010000052.1 GCA_902605135.1 uncultured Alphaproteobacteria bacterium | reverse complement strand
TAGAACATAGTTTTAAAAAATATAAATTTTATACTCTATACGGTCATTTATCCAAAATAATGTTTCAAAAACTAAAAATTGGAAAAAAAATTAAGAAAGGTGAATGGATTGGTAAAATTGGTAATTCTAATGAAAATGGAAAATGGTTACCACATTTACATTTTCAAATTATTTTAGATTTATTAGGACATGATAAGAATTTTCCAGGAGTAGGTGAAGAATTTTTATTCAATATTTGGAATAAAATTTCACCTGATCCAAATTTAATTCTACGAATTCCAAAATCTTTATATTCTAATAATAATAATAATTTTAAAGATACTTTAAAGAAAAGAAGAAAAAATATTTCTGATAATTTATCAATTTCTTACAAGAAACCTCTTCATATGCTTGAAGCAAAAGATCAGTATTTTTTTGATAGATATGGCAGGAGATACTTAGATTGTGTAAATAATATTTCCCATGTTGGCCATTCAAATGCCTATGTCCATGAAGCTATGACTCAGCAAAATTTAAAACTTAATACTAATACGAGATATCTATACGATACAATTAACGATTATAGTGAATTACTTTTAAGTAAGTTTCCAAAGAAATTAAATAAGATATTTTTCGTATGTACAGGATCTGAAGCTAATGATTTAGCTTATAGAATAGCCCAAACTTATACTAGAGCAAAAGATGTCTTTGTGATGGACAATGCTTATCATGGGCATACCAACGCTTTAATTGATCTAAGTCCATATAAATTTAATAGTAAGGGTGGTTCGGGTAAAAAAGATTATGTTCATGTATTAGACATGCCTGATCCCCTAAGAGGTAAGTGGAGATATCAAAATTCAAATTGGATTCAAAAATATATAGATGAAGCTAAAACGGTAATTAGAAATAAAATTAAAGAAACCAATATTGCATGTTTTTTTACTGAAAGTATACTTGGTTGCGGCGGTCAAGTAATTCTTCCAAATAATTATTTAAAAGAAATATTTTCAGAAATTAGAAGAAACAATGCATTATGTATTGTTGACGAGGTACAAACTGGTTTTGGACGCGTTGGAAGACATTTTTGGTCATTTGAAGAGCATGATGTCGTTCCTGATATAGTCACCTTGGGCAAACCTATGGGTAATGGTCACCCTATAGCTGCTGTTATAACTACAGAAAAAATCGCTTCAACTTTTAATAACGGGATGGAATATTTCAACTCATTCGGTGGTAATCCTGTTTCCTGTGCTATCGGTAAAGCAGTACTAGAAACTATTGATAATAATAAATTACAAATAAATGCTTTGTTAGTTGGTAATTATTTTTTAAAAGAATTAAAAAAAATCCAACTTAAATATAAAAAATATATTAGTGAAGTTAGAGGTAGGGGGCTTTTTTTAGGAATAGATATTATTCAGAATAATAATGTGTCTAAACCAAATAAAAAATTAGCTAAACTGCTTATTAATTATATGAGAAATCAAGGTATTTTATTGAGCACTGATGGACCTTATGACAATGTTATTAAAATAAAACCACCTCTTGTATTTACAAAATTAAATGTTGATCAGGTATGTAAAAACTTAGAAACTTTTTTTAAAAAATTATAAAGTATATTCCATAACTAATCATTAGCAGACCAATGGTTAGATCAATCCAAAACCAAGTTTTATTTGAATAAATATATTTTGACAAAAACTTTGACATATATCCCAAAGAAAAGAAAAACAAAAAACTAGCTGAAATTGCTCCAACGCCAAATGAAAATTGATCATTAAAATTTGTTGATAATGATCCCAGCAAAATAATTGTATCTAGATAAACATGAGGATTTGCGTATGTAATAAGGAATAAGGTAATTAATACTTTACCGTATTCGTTAATTATATTTAATTTTTTATTTATATCTTTAATTTGATTTAATTTTATAACTTTATTTAATCCATAAAATATAAGCCAAATTCCACCTAATACTTTTATTATTCCTATGATACTTGGATTAATTTGAACAATATAATTAGATAGATATATTCCAATTACAATTAGTAAACTGTCAGATAAACTGCAAAATAAAGTAACTGTAAAAACATAAGATTTTTTAAGCCCTTGTTGAATTACAAATAAATTTTGAGGTCCTATGGCTATAATTAATGTTCCTCCAATTATTAATCCTTGGATAAAATCATAAATATACATATTGCCTTAAATTATAATTACACTATTTTAAAAATATGCACAAAATTATATTGTTTAGTTTGTTTATTTTATTATCAAAAAGTGTTTATGGAGAAATGATAAAACCAGATCCTTCAATTGGTCCTAAAGAAGTTATTTTAATTCAATTAAAAGCACTACAAAAAAATAATTCACCTTTTGACGATGCCGGTATTGAACAAACTTGGGAATTTGCACATCCAAATAATAGAATGTACACAGGTCCTCTAGACAATTTTATTAGGATGATTAAAAATCCATCTTACTCAATGATGATTGATCACTTAGAACACAATATAATTCCTGTTCAGGAACAAGAAAAAAGTTCATATTACTTTGTAGAGCTTACAGATAGTAATGGAAAAAAATTTGGTTTCGAATGGACAGTAGAAAAAGTAGAGCAAAACGGTGAGTTTAAAGATTGCTGGATGACTGTCGGTGTTTCTAGACCAATGCCTTTATCACAAGCATCATAGTGTGCGGAAGATTTACAAGCACTGAAGATAAAGAAAAAATTACAAAACTATTTCCTAACTCAGAAGTCTTAAATTACGCACATAAGTCTTACAATATATCACCTTCTAATATCGTTAATATTATTTATGAAAATAATCATAAACTTTTAATAGATACTTTTATTTGGAGTTATAGTTTTTTTAGTAAACAAAATAATGTTACTCAATTTGTTATTAATGCAAGAATTGAAACGATTAATGATA
>CACLBK010000051.1 GCA_902605135.1 uncultured Alphaproteobacteria bacterium | reverse complement strand
AAATCAATATAATTTTTTATTAAAAGATAATTTTTTAATACTAGAATTTGAAAATAAAATAATTTTAAAAACAGATATTGATAATCAACATGAAGTAAAAATCTTATGTAGTAAACTTGAGGATATTTTACCAAATATAAATAATATCAATTTGTTAAAAGATAGTATGAATCCTTTTTTTGATACAATGCCAAATAAATCAATATCATTAATAAATTTAAACAGTATTAAAGACTTTGAAAAACTATCTAATTATCAAGTTGAACATGAGCGTTTTAGAGGAAATATATATGTAGAGAATTTAGATCAATGGGAAGAAAGGAAGCTAGTAGGTAAAGTTTTATCAATCAATGATATAAAATTTAAAGTAATTAAAGAAATTCCCAGATGTTCAGCAACCAATATAAAACCCAAAACTTCTAATATAAATCTTAATATTCCTTTCAATTTAAAAAAAATATACAACCATATAAATTTAGGAATATATTTAGATCCTTTAAATAATGGTAAAATAAATAAAGGTGATCTTATAAAAATTAATGAATAAATTCTTATTAAATCATTCAGAAAAAATTACAGGATATCTATTAATTCTTCCTGCTGTTTTAATAATCAGTCTATTTGGAATTTTTCCCGTATTTTTTGGAATGTACATGAGTGTACACAAGTGGAAAGTTTTTAAAGGGAGATTTTTAGGATTTGAGAATTATCAAAGAATACTTGGAGACATACCAGCTTTTTGGTTATTTGTTTTAGGATTATTATTATTGATATTGAGTTATGGATTGTGGAGTGAATTTAAAAATAAAGTAAAAAATAAAATCTATTTAGCATTTTTGTCTATAGCAATATTAATTATTGGAATAATTTTAATTAATATCAACTGGGAAAAAATGCTTTTAACAGGTGATGAAGACTATCTTTACTCTCTTATTTATACTTTTTATTATTCATTTTTCACTATAATTTTTGAGGTTGGATTAGGATTAATAATAGCATTTGCTTTGTACCAAAAACTAGCTGGTAAACAATTCTTTCAAATGATTTTACTATTCCCTTACATTACTCCAGCAGTAATGGGTGCTGCCGTATTTTTTTTAATATTTGGTAAAGCTGAAAATTCTTTTTTAAATCAGCTAATAGGAGTATTTGGTTTTGAACCTCAAATGTGGTTATTTGATAAAAGACCTATTACCGAAGTTTTATTTGGTATAAAAATAGAAGGACTGCTAGCTGGACCAAGTTTAGCTCTAATGTCATCAATCATATATGGAATATGGTCTTATACTGGCTACTATGCAATAATTTTACTCGCTGGTTTATCAATTATACCCTCTGATTTATATGAAGCTGCGAAAGCAGAGGGAGCTAGTAGATGGCAAACATTTATTAAAATTACCATACCACTATTAATGCCTATTATATTTTTTCTAATGTTGACTGGTTTTATAAATACCTTTCAAGCTTTTAATAGTATTTTTGTTATGCAAACTTCTTCTGCTGGAGATACAATGGATGTTGTTACAATAGAAATTTTTGATCATTTTTGGGGTAGAGTGAAATATGGTTATGCTGCAGCTGAAGGAGTAATTTTATTTATACTTCTAAATATTTTAGCAATATCGCAATATGTGATTTTTAGAAAAAGGTTAAGCTATGACTAGAATTATTAATGCTGAAACAAGGATACCTTATTTAATTTTATTAATAGTTTTTATTATTTCAATTTACCCATTTTTTTATATGATATCCACATCATTGATGACAGCTGGAGAAGCATCAAATCAATATTTATTTCCAAAAAAATTGATGTTTGAAAATTATTATGAAGTTTGGACATCTAATAGATTCCAACGTTATACATTTAATAGTTTAATAATAAGTTCAATAATTGTCATTGGTGTTTTATTGACTAGTATTCCAGCAGCATACTCTTTTGCTAAAATAGAATTCCCATTTAAAAATATCATATTCTATATGTTGTTACTTTCATTAATGATTCCAGAAATCATTACATTATTACCTCATTTATTAATTATTAGAGGGGAAATTATTCCATTGCCATTTGGACCTTCTTGGATGAATAGTCTTCAAGGTTTAACAGTTCCATTTATGGGAAATATATTTGTAATTTTCTTATTAAGACAGTATTTTAAAAAGATACCAAATGAATTATGGGATGCTGCAAGACTTGATGGATCTTCTCATTTAAATTTTTTACTCAAGGTAGTAATCCCAATGAGCAAACCTATTATTGTGACAGTTTCTTTATTTACTTTTATTATAGCTTGGAATAGTTTTGCTTGGCCTTTACTTATATTAACTAGGGATGATTGGTATCCTGTAACAGTTTCTATCTATAGTTTTGTGAGAGAAGTGGGACCTAATTTTAATTTATTGATGGCTGCTTGCTTAATTGCAATTTTCCCGATTTTAGTATTATACTTTTTTACTCAGAAGTTATTCATAGAAAGTATATCAAACTTTGGATTAAAAGAATAAATCAGTAAATTTTTTGTAACAAAACTTTAATTTTACCTCTATATTATTTAATAATTTTACGGGGTGATTATGAAATTTTATAAATATATTTTAAATTTCTTTTTAGCTTCTTTATTTTTTATCTCCTCGCAATCATTCGCAATTACTGCGCAAGATATTGAAAATGCAGATCCTTCAGGTCAAACTGTTGAATTCTGGGTACAATATTCAGATGAAAGATTAGATGCAATGATGGCAAGAGCTGAAAGATTTGAAGCTGAAACAGGAATAAAAGTTAATGTTGTTCACAAAGGTCATTATGGGAAAGTTCAATCTGCTATGATGTCTGCTGCTGGAACAAAAGATATAGCAGACGTTGCAAGAGGTTACGGTAATGCTGCTGCAGATATGTACTTAATTGGCGCTTCAATTGATCAAAATATTTTAGCAAATAGTAACAAATGGGGTGTTTCTCAAGATGATATAGAAGATTGGGGTGCAAACTGGACTGTTGGCTTTTCACCATATTTTGATGGTAATCCAAAGCTATTGCATGAAGTTGGAAAATCAATAGAGATTCTTTATTACAATGCAGATTGGTTAAAGGAACTAGGTTTAGATGCTCCTAAAACGCCTGCTGAT
>CACLBK010000050.1 GCA_902605135.1 uncultured Alphaproteobacteria bacterium | reverse complement strand
TATCATTTTGATATGAGTTTTTAAATGAGTATGAATGAACAAAATAATAATCACTATCTGAATTCAAATTTTTAAATAATGGTGATTGCCTTTTGTGATTTAGAGAATTCCAACCCACATGAGGTAATTTAAAATTTTCACCTACATTCATTTTTTCAACAGTTCCAGAAATCCAATTTAAACCCTTAGCTTCACCAAATTCTAAACTTTTGGTTCCCATAATTTGCATTCCTAAACAAATACCTAAAATATTTTTTTTTTTATTGATTACTTGATTATTTAATTCTTCATAAAAATCTAATGATTTTAAGATATCCATACATGCTCCAAAAGCCCCAACTCCTGGAAGAATAATTTTATCTACTTGTTTTAAATCACTTTTGTTTTTACATATTTTAATTTTTATTCCTAAATATTCTCCAGCACTCATTAATGAATGAATGTTACCCATTCCATAATCAATAAGGCCGATCATAAGTATTTAAATTTTTCGTCTTTTCCATCTATTTAGAAGTGTTTTTGCTTCATGCTCTGGCATTTTATCTTTTATCTTCCATTTATCATAATCATTAGTTTTTTTACCAATTTCTACATTAGAAAAATTATGACTATAAGGATAAACCATATGCTCAGCTAAAATGTCATTGAATTCATTCTCAGATAGACCAACATATTGCAAAAAAATATCAAGACTTGGTGGCCTTTTTCCTTCAAATTCATTTACAATCTCAAGTGCCCTATCTCGACTCAGTCTTTTATTTCTAATGTCTATAGAAGTTAAATGTGAAACTCTAGAATAACCTCTCTTTATATATTTTATATAATCCCTTACTCCTTGCATATAGCATTCAATTTTTTCATAATTATAATTATTAGGAACATTTTCAACTTCGTCACCTTTCCAATCTAATTCTTTCATTATAATATCAGACTGCTTTTTTGTATCCCATTTTATAAAAGATCCAAGACATATTGATTTGTAATTTATTTTTTTTAAATCGTTAATAGGTGGATAAGAAAAAAATTTTAAATCATCTTCATTTACTAAACCTTCTAATCGAATCAACATGTCTTCAGCAGTAATTCCTAGATTAATATATCTATTAAATCGTTTTTCATCGACTTCTTCCTGCTGATCGTAACTATAATAAGCAGTATACTCTGCAGATGGCTCGCCCCAAATTATCAATGGTATTTTTTTCTCAATTGCTACCCACATTGGATAGGAAAATATACCAGTATGACAATGCCAACAAAAATCACCTTTTTCTAAAAATGATTGAAGCATTAATTTTCTAGACAACTCCCAAGCCGGAGTATGATTTAAAAAATCAACTTTAAGTTTTTCTATTGTATTTTTTGTATTTCTTTCCAAGTTGGGTCTTAAAAATCCATGATCAAACCTTACCACTAAAGGATTCAGATTTAGATGTTTAACTATGTAATACAATGTCCAAGTACTATCTTTCCCACCACTAAATGGCACTATACAATCATACTTATTTTTATTTTTATATTTTGAAACTATCTCTAATAGTTCAATTTTTTTCTTGTCCCAATTCAAATTATTTTTAATAGTTTGATTATTGCAAACATTGCAAATATTATTTTCATCAAAAATAATTGTTTCATGCGTTTCGGGCGTTACACATCTAGAACATTTCTTTAAATTATTCATTTTTTAAAATTTTTTATATTGGAAGGTTTGACTGCGTCACCTTTTTTTAAGTTATTATTACTGAGCTTACCAATTATTTTATAGAAATATTTTGGCTCTAATCCAAATCCAGGTCGAATTATTTTTACATTTTCTCTTGTGAATTTATCATTCTTATTAATATCTTTAATAACATATATTGATTTCCTAAATTTAATAGAATTTTTCTCAGATTTTGTAGATCCATAAAATATTTTACCAAGAGATTGCCAAGCTCTCTTACTTTCAATAACGAGTTGCCTCATTTCGTCAGGTTCTAAAGAAAAATCTGCATCTACACCACCTTTTTTTCTATCTAAGGTAAAATGTTTTTCTATAAAAGTTGCGCCTTTTGATATCGCCGCTATAGATACACCTATACCTTTTGTATGATCAGATATTCCAACTTCACAATTAAACCTATTAATTAAATCATTTATTGTAGCTATGTTGGAGTCTTCAGGTTCAGCTGGATAACTACTTGTACATTTTAATAAAATTATTTTTTTACATCCATTTCTATATGCAGTTTTAACAACTTCATTTATTTCTTTCAAATTTGCTAGACCAGTTGAAATAACCATGGGTTTTCTTTTTTTTGCAATTTTTTCAATTAACGGAATATTATTTATTTCAAATGATGCTATTTTATATGCTGGAACATTATACTTTTCTAGAAAATCAACAGATGTTTCGTCAAAGGGACTACTAAAACATATAAGATTTTTTTTCTTACAATGTGAGAAAATTTTTTTGTGCCATTCCCACGGAGTATATGCCTTCTTATATAATTGATACAAAGTTTGATTTTTCCATAAGCTATTTTTATCCTTAATTTTAAAATCATCTTTATCTGAATTTATTGTCAATGTATCAGCAGTATAAGTTTGAATTTTTACTGCATCAACCCCACATTCTGCAGCTTTATCTATAATCTTAATTGCTTTTTTTATTGATTGATTATGATTTCCTGACATCTCCGCTACGACAAATGGCTTAAATTTTTTTCCAATTTTACGGTTAGCAATTTCAATCATATTATTTAGCAATTCCTATTATATTTTTTACTTTTGTATCCCAGCCATTATGTAAAAAATTAATGTAATTTTCAATATCCCCAGAACTATGGAATGAACCCTTTTCTTTTATCACTTTCTTTATATAATTTTTATTTTTTAGATATTTCCATTTATCAAAAAAAAGTGACTCAATAGATCTCAAAAGAGCATTATAAGAGGAAAATAGAGTGTCGCTTTTTCTATAAGCTATTTTTCTTCTATAGATTATTGGTCCATCATCTATATTCTCGTTTATTTCGTGAATTGAGACACCTCTTGGTGTATTTTCAGCAAAACTCCAAAAGTTTGGGTCTGCACCTTTATTCCATGGCAGATAAGAAATATGAAGGTTAAAAGAAATAATTTTTATTTTTTCTAAAATTTCTTTTTTAATTTTATATTTATATCCGTATGATAGTAAAAAATCAAAACTATCATCTATATGTTCAAAATTAATATTTGTACTTATATTAATAATTTGATTTTTGTCCTGTTTTAAATAATTAATTATTTTTTTCTGAGATTCTTTATAAGGTCCTAAAAAAAGAATTTTCATTTATTTTGATAATTTTTTA
>CACLBK010000049.1 GCA_902605135.1 uncultured Alphaproteobacteria bacterium | reverse complement strand
TATATATGCGCCTGCCAAGTCTTTGCTATATTATGCATTAAAAAACTATGGCGCATATAAATTAATTACAGAGTCAAATATTGAAACAACTAAAGATTTTATAAAAATAAATTCAGTAAAAGATAAAAGTAATGTAACAAAGGTTATTGGTAGTCGATCACATTCTAATAAAGATTTTGATAATTGGATAAATGATAATTGTAATAATTTCGAATTAATCCAAATTGGTAGTTCTCTTAAATTTTGTTACTTAGCTGAAAGTAAGGCAAATATCTATCCAAGATTAGGTCCAACTTCAGAATGGGATATTGCTGCTGGACATATTATTCTTGAAGAGGCAGGAGGTTCAATTAAAGATCTTAATGAAAATATATTACTATACAACACGAAAGAAAGTGTTATTAACCCGAACTTTATCGCTAAAATTTAAATTATAAAAATATGAAAATTCTTATTTGTGGTCTTCCTGGTGCTGGTAAAACTTGGTTAGCTGAAAGGCTTATTAAAGTAATTGATAATTGTGCTTGGTATAACGCAGATGTAGTCAGGAAGTCAGCAAACGATTGGGATTTTACGATGGAAGGTAGAATACGACAAGCCAATAGAATGAAAACATTTGCTGATTTCGAAAAACAAAATGGAAGATGGGTAATTTGTGACTTTGTAGCACCAACTGAAAAAGCAAGAGAAGCTTTTGAGCCTGATTTTGTTATCTGGTTGGATACTATTAAAGAAGGTAGGTTTGAAGATACAAATAAAATGTTTGAACAACCAAATAAAACTGACATTAAAATAACTAAATTTTTATCAGATGAAGAAATAGAAAATCTAGCAAAGGAGATTAAAAATGTTTGATTGGAAAAAACCAACAGTACAAATGTTAGGTAGATGGCAACCATGGCATGATGGACATACAGAATTATTTAAAAGAGCACTTCAGAAAACAGGTCAGGTATGTATTATGTATCGTGACGTAGGAGGTGTAGATGCAGGTGTAGAAGGTCAAGCTGACAATCCATTTCAATTTGAAGAAGTAAAAGCAAAAATTAATGAGGGTTTAGCTCAACAGGGTTTTACTGATGGCAAAGAATATGTAGTTGTTAAGGTTCCAAACATTATTGATATTTCTTATGGACGAGGAGTTGGTTATTCATTTACAGAACATGATTTAGGAAAAGAGATACATGATATCTCGGCAACAAAAATTAGAAATGAAATGAGAGTTAAAGGGGAATTAAAATAAGCTAAATTTTTTCTCCTGCTGGTTTTCCATATCCAACATTTTTTTTCCCATATCGTCTTACTCTTACATTACATTGTTCTGCATGACCTATAAAACCCTCTAAATGTGAAAGCCTAGATCCATATTCTCCGATGAGAGTTGCAGCTTCATCTGTCGTAATCTTTTGATAAGTGTGTGTTTTAATAAACTTACCAACCCATAAACCACCAGTATATCTTCCAGCTTTTTTAGTAGGAAGTGTATGGTTAGTGCCTATCACTTTGTCACCGTTAGCAACATTAGTTCTAGCACCCAAAAATAAAGCACCATAAGACGTCATATTTTCTAAAAACCAATCATCTTTTTTAGTCATAACTTGAACATGCTCTGAAGCTATTTCATTTGCTTTAGATAACATCTCTTCATAGGTGTCACATAAAATAATTTCCCCATAATCTCTCCAGCTTATACTTGCTGTTTCTTTAGTTGGTAAAATTTCTAAAATTCTATCAATTTCTTTAATTGTTTCTTCTGCAAGTTTTCTTGAGTTTGTTATCATGACAGCTGGCGAATTATATCCATGCTCTGCTTGTCCTAATAGGTCAGTTGCACATATTTCACCATCAACTGTTTCATCTGCAATAACCATTGTTTCAGTTGGACCAGCAAATAAATCAATACCAACCCTACCATATAATTGTCTTTTTGCTTCAGCAACAAATGCATTGCCAGGCCCAACAAGCATATCAACAGATTTAATAGTTTCTGTACCAATAGCCATTGCGCCTACTCCTTGCATTCCTCCTAAAACATAAATTTCGTGAGCACCGCCCATTTTCATTGCTGTAACAACTGCAGGATTTGGTTTACCTTTAAAAGGTGGAGTAGTGGCTACAATTCTTGGTACACCAGCAACAGAGGCAGTAATAACTGACATATGGGCAGAAGCCACCATTGGAAATTTACCGGCCGGAACATAGCAACCTACTGCTTGTACAGGTATATTCTTATGACCAAGAATAACACCTGGGTGCGTTTCTACTTCTAATTCATTTAAAGTTTTTAGTTGTGCTTCAGCAAATGTTCGTACTTGTTTTTGAGCAAATTTAATATCCTCTTTATCATCATCAGAGACTTCACTTACTAATTGATTAATTTGATCTTCACTTAACCTAAAGTTATCTGGTGAATAGTTATCAAATTTTTGTGATAATTGTCTAATATGCTTATCACCATCTGATTCAATTTTTCTTAGTGTTTCCTCAACAATTTTTTTTACTTTATCATTGTCTTCAATTCTTTGTTTTTCATCTAAACCTTTTTTTAAATATTCAATTGCCATAATTATTTTTTATGAATTAATTCAAATATATCAACACCTATTTGTTTCAAAATATAAGCTATATCAATTGGTACCCAATTTTCACGAATTAAACCTTCGTGATGTAAATAAAAATCCATAACTCTCATTTCTACCATGACATTATTTGGCTCAAAGCCTAACCAGTGATTAGAGCCGTACTTACTCTTAATACTATGCCATCCTCCAGTCATTGAATAATTACCATCTCCAATTTCAACATAATGACCGATTGTATTATAGTCTCTTTCTTTAAAAGTTAATCTAAATGGTAGCTGATGATGATCAACAAAACCTCTCAGACCCCTAGCTGTTCCCACTCCTGAGGGACCAAACCACATCATTTTTGGATGCCAATATTTTTTTTGTTCATGATCATTAATCAAATTATATCTTATATCGTCGGTTGAAAAAGTTGGCTCCATTTCAGGTTTTGTTCCTAAACTTATTTGCATTGTAAGTGATTGATGCAAAGACTTCATAGATAATTCTTTGTCTAAATTTGAATTATTTTCACCATCTCCAGTGATTGGTGGAGGCCACATGCCTTCAGCTCCCAAAGATTTGTGAATTGGCCAATAACCAGCTTGACGAATAAAATCCACAGTATCAATTAAAATATACGATTTAATAATTTTATTATTCGTTATTTGATGACAATGACATGTTCTAAGGTAAATTGTCTTATTTGTGGGGGGTACACCTAACCATTGATTAATAAATGTTCCAGTAAGGTGACTTATGTAGGAAACAAAAACTTTATC
>CACLBK010000048.1 GCA_902605135.1 uncultured Alphaproteobacteria bacterium | reverse complement strand
ATATTTGTAAATCTTATTATTTTGATTATTTGCAGCTAATATATTAGAATAAATTTCCTCTAACTTATTGCTATAATTAATTTCATTGTTAGTGTTTTTATAATATTCAAAAAAAATATTCGCTGATACAAAATCATTTAAAACAATACTATCATCTATTTCTTTGCTGCTTCCAACAAAATCCAGATACTCTTTTCTTTTTTCTAAATCAAATAATGTGAATACTTGATCATTAATTTTAAATATAATTCTATTTTCTAAACTATTTACAATTTTATAGTTAAGTAAAATAAAAAAAAATAATATTGTATTATAAAAAATAAATTTATTAATTATTTTCAAATTCATTATCATCAATATTTATTATTTCCCAATCATTATCAAGTGTATTATTTTCAGAAGCTAATAAGTTTGAAGACTTATAACTACCTATATTTTTAAATGAAAAAATTAAAGTAAGAATATCTTGTGGTTTTAGATTTTCTTCTTCATATGATTTTCTGCTAAAATTTAGATTAATTCCAAAACAATCATCAAAATAACTATAACCAATTGTATATTCTTTATTTATTTCTTCTTTCAGATCGTACAAACCAGAGAAATTTATTTTTGAAAATTTTGAAAATTTTTTACTTAAAAAGGAATAGTTTATTGTTTCAGTATCCTTATTAACAATGTTATTAATTTCTGTATTTTGATCAAAATATGATACATTTATATCACCATATTTGCTAAATGATTTATAATCTATGTTTTGTTTTTTCAAATAAGATTCATTTAAATCATATCTAAAATTATATGATATTTCATTTCTTCCTAAATATTCTATTGTCCCTAAAAGATCACTTGCTTTATCATCGTTTCCTTGTTCCCTGTGGAAGTTACTATTATCAGTAAATTCATATGATTGTAACAAAGAGGATTTTATGTTTTGAGTATTTGCTGATAATCCATAGCTTATTCTTTTAGAATTATCCATCTTATCATTTCCAGTATATCTATTTAATCTATATATATTTTCAATAGTAAAATCATTATTAGTTGAATCTTCATTAGATAGGTTATTACTATTAGAAATGCCAGGTGCAACTACTAGATTTACTTTTGGTATAAAAGTTACATTAGATATATGGTCTTTAAATTTAAATGGACTTTCTGTACTAATTCCTAAGATTGGGAAAAAACGATAGTAAGCACTAGTAGTATAATTGTTATCACTTACTAGTTTGCTTTCAGTATTAAATATTTGATTATATATTTCTGCATTAATTGATATTTTAGAATTATAATGAATAAGCTCTTTATTTAAATTATATTTATGTGAAATTTTCTGTTGTTTCTTGGCATGTACATTTGTACTTTTTTCTCTAAATATATTATAAAATTCATAAGTTGAATTTGTAATACTTCCATAATTTTTATTATAACCTGAAAAATATTTTATTTTTGGAAATACTGTAGGTATAATTTTATTATCTTCATTTTCTTGATTAGTTTGATAAAAATTTAGACTCACTGTTAATTGATCATCTATTTTATGCAAATCAAAACCCTCCAAATTTATATTTGTGGATAAAGAATTTGTATAGCTAAGATCATCATTAGGTTTAGTAATTTGGATATAATTTTTAGCAGTTTGCAGTGCAGAGTCTATTTGAATTCTATAATTTTTATTTATATTTTTGTTATAATTGGTAATCAAACTTGCATCAGTTAACCATTTATTGTTGTTTTGATTTTCAAAATTTGAATCAAATGTTAAATTACTTTTAAAATTACCACCAGATATAATCTGATTATAATCAAAAGCAAATCTTTGCGATGCATCTACACCTGCTCCATAGTTAATAATAGGAGTAAATAAAAGTTCTTTATCAATATCTATATTAAAATAATATGGAAATGATGTTGATTGAGAAGTTTTTGTATCAAAAAAATTTAAAGCTACGGAAGGCGTCAAAAAACCCGATTTTCTATCTTTTCTTAGTGGTGATGGAGTAACGATATATGGGATATAAAATATAGGTGTGTTTAACACTCTCATTTTAGAATGTTTTTGATATAAAAATAGATTTTTATTATCATGTAATATTTTTTCTCCTTCTAATTGCCAGGTTGGACATATAAAATTACCAATTTTTATTCTTGATTTGCATGGAGTGTAAACACCTTTAGAAATTATATCTATGTCGCCACTTCTTTTTATTTTATTTCCAGTTAATCTTGATCCATCGTTTAACATTATTTTAGGATTTTCAAATTCTGCAAATTTAAGGTTTTTTGAAAAATAACCATTTTCTCCCTCAAAATAATTATTTTTATTATCTTTGAAGGTAAATTTAGAAGGTAATATTATATTTTCATTTGCTTGATTGAAAATAATTAAATCAGAAAGAATTAATTGATCATCTTGAAATATTTTTGCATTTCCTTTTGCTATAATATTTTTTTTTTCATCATAAGTAATTGAATCTGCGTAAATTAATATTTCTTTTGCATTATTATTACCTGGAATTAAAAATATAATAATTAAAATTACGTATCTAATAAAGCCTATACCAATATTATTATTGTTATTATTATTCATTTTCAATTTTATTAATTTGATACAAACCTATAAAAAGAGGAATTAAAAAAATAAATAAATATGACATTAAAAAATTTAAAGACAAAACTACTGTTAATTTAGTAATTACTTCTTTTAACAAAAATATAAGAAAGCCAACTAAAATTGCAGTAAATAACACTTTAAAGAAATTTTCATTTCTTTGAAATTTGCTCGTAAAACCAAGTATTACAAATGCTAATATTACTGAGAATACCGGTTTAAATATTTCTGATAAATAATACAAGCCTATTTCTGATGAATATAAATTAAATTTTGATAATGTTTTTGTGTGATTTAAATAATTATAAAAAGGAACTAATTTATATTTTGAAATAGAATTAACTAAATTATTCTTATTGAAATTAATTTTTAGAACATAATTATTTAAATTAACATAATTTTCATTTGTAAAATCATAAAATTTTACACTATTTAACAAAAAGTTATTATTTTTAAATTCACCACTTTCAGCCATTATAAATTTATTAGATTCATCACTAATTAATAAAATTTTAATGTCATTGGCATTCATATTTCTCAAATTTATATTTTTAATGTTAATAAAACTATAATTTTGTATATCAATTTTGTTCTTGATCCACATTTCACTATTTGTAACTTTAATTGAGTATAAACTATTATCTTTATTATCTAGTCTTTTGTCATATTTTTTTTCCATGAAAACTGAAAGTGGATTAAGAAAAAATAAAAAAAATAAACCCATAGTAAAAATTGCCATAGAAATAGGTTTAAAGATATCAAAAATTGAATAACCTAAATTTCTCATTGAAACAAATTCATTATTATTAATCAAATTTCTGATCAAAAATGTAGTACTGATTATTGTAATGAAAGGAGTA
>CACLBK010000047.1 GCA_902605135.1 uncultured Alphaproteobacteria bacterium | reverse complement strand
AGCGCCTGATTTGCATTCAGGAGGTCAGCGGTTCGATCCCGCTATCCTCCACCAATACCTAATATAATCTTATTTGTTCTTTAAACATGTAAATATGAAATTAATAACTGATCAAAATATTTTTTGATTTTAATACGTACAAAATTTTTCTCTGTACGTAATTGCAATCAAGCGCAAAAGGGCATTTAGTGGATGCCTTGGCATCAAGAGACGATGAAGGACGTGGCAGGCTGCGAAAAGTTAAGGGGAGTTGTCAACACACTTTGATCCTTAAATATCCGAATGGGGAAACCCAACTCTTAGAGTTACTTATTGGTGAATTCATAGCCAATATGTGTTAACCTAGTGAATTGAAATATCTTAGTAGCTAGAGGAAAAGAAATCTATTCTGTTAGTAGTGACGAGCGAAAACGGATCAGGCCAGTAGTAGTATTATTATAACTAGAATTTTCTGGAAAGTTAAACCATAGTGGGTGATAGTCCCGTATAGGTAAAAAATAATATTACTCTTGAGTAGGGCGGAACACGTGAAATTTTGTCTGAATATGGGGAGACCACTTCCCAAGCCTAAATACTCCTTGATGACCGATAGTGAACTAGTACCGTGAGGGAAAGGTGAAAAGCACCCCGATAGGGGGAATGAAATAGTATCTGAAACCGAATGCCTACAAGCAGTCAGAGCTTCCTTGAGAAGTGATGGCATACCTTTTGTATAATGGGTCAGCGACTTAGTCTGTGCAGCAAGCTTAAGCCAATAGGTGTAGGCGTAGGGAAACCAAGTCTTAATAGGGCGTTAGTTGTACGGATTAGACTCGAAGCGGGATGAGCTTAATATGAGCAGGTTGAAGATGCAGTAACATGCATCGGAGGACCGAACCAGGAAACGTTGAAATGTTTTTGGATGACTTGTGTTAAGGGGTGAAAGGCCAACCAAATTCCGCTATAGCTAGTTCTCCGCGAAAACTATTTAGGTAGTGCGTTGTGTGAATGATATCGGGGGTAAAGCACTGGATGGGCTAGGGGGAAGCGATTCCTACCAAACCTAACCAAACTCTGAATACCGATATTCTATGCACAGCAGACAGACTATAGGTGCTAAGGTCTATAGTCGAGAGGGAAACAGCCCAGATCACCAGTTAAGGCCCCCAAATAATGGCTAAGTGGGAAAGTATGTAGAAAGACCAAGACAGGCAGGAGGTTGGCTTAGAAGCAGCCATCCTTTAAAGATAGCGTAACAGCTCACTGTTCTAATTAAGTTTTTCCGCGACGAAGATGTAACGGGGCTAAAGCCATTTGCCGAAACTGTGACTTTGTAAGTATTGCGATACTTATAAGGGGTAGCGGAGCGTTCTGTAAGCCGTTGAAGGTGTTTTGTAAAAAATGCTGGAGGTATCAGAAGTGCGAATGCTGACATGAGTAGCGATAAAGAGTGTGAGAGACACTCTCGCCGAAATCCTAAGGTTTCCTGCGTAAAGTTAATCTGCGCAGGGTTAGTCGACCCCTAAGGCGAGGCAGAAATGCGTAGTCGATGGGAAACAGGTTAATATTCCTGTACCTTCTGAGAGTTGACGGATCATGTAAATTGTATTTTCTAATTGGATTGAAAATGCAGTGAAATGGTTCCTGGAAATAGCCTCAGATTATAGATCGTACCTAAACCGACACAGGTAGGAAGGTAGAGTATACCAAGGCGCTTGAGAGAATGATGTTGAAGGAACTCGGCAAAATGCTCTTGTAACTTCGGAATAAGAGAGACCATTTTTTAGGCAACTAAAACTTGGTGGCACAGAATAGGGAGAAGCGACTGTTTATCAAAAACACAGGTCTCTGCTAAGTCGTAAGACGATGTATAGGGACTGACGCCTGCCCGGTGCCGGAAGGTTAAATGGTGGAGTGCAAGCTCTAAAATGAAGCCCCGGTGAACGGCGGCCGTAACTATAACGGTCCTAAGGTAGCGAAATTCCTTGTCAGGTAAGTTCTGACCCGCATGAATGGCGTAACGATTTCTCCGCTGTCTCCAACATCAACTCAGCGAAATTGAATTCTCCGTGAAGATGCGGAGTACGTGTAGTTAGACGGAAAGACCCCGTGCACCTTTACTATAGCTTTACAGTGGTATTAGAAAAATAATGTGTAGGCTAGGTGGTAGACTTTGAAGCAAAAGCGCCAGCTTTTGTGGAGTCAAAAGATGAAACACCACCCTTTATTTTTTTGATATCTAACCATCATCCATTATCTGGATGTGGGACCCTGTATGGTGGGTAGTTTGACTGGGGCGGTCGCCTCCTAAAGAGTAACGGAGGCGCGCGATGGTAGGCTCAGGCTGGTCGGAAATCAGCTTTAGAGTGCAATGGCAAAAGCCTGCCTGACTGCGAGACGTACATGTCGAGCAGAGTCGAAAGACGGTCATAGTGATCCGGTGGTTCCGAGTGGAAGGGCCATCGCTCAACGGATAAAAGGTACGCCGGGGATAACAGGCTGATACCCCCCAAGAGTCCATATCGACGGGGGTGTTTGGCACCTCGATGTCGGCTCATCACATCCTGGGGCTGGAGAAGGTCCCAAGGGTTTGGCTGTTCGCCAATTAAAGTGGTACGTGAGCTGGGTTCAGAACGTCGTGAGACAGTTCGGTCCCTATCTGCTATACGAGTTGGAAATTTGACAGGATTTGTCCCTAGTACGAGAGGACCGGGATGAACGTACCTCTGGTGTACCAGTTGTTCCGCCAGGAGCATCGCTGGGTAGCTATGTACGGACAGGATAACCGCTGAAAGCATCTAAGCGGGAAACCCACCTGAATACTAGATTTCCCCATTAGAGTCGTGGAAGACCACCACGTTGATAGGTTGGGTGTGGAAGTACAGCAATGTATGAAGCTTACCAATACTAATAACTCAATTGGCTTGATTACAATAATCGTACAGAGAAAAGTTTTTTACCAAAAGTTTCCTGGTGACAATAGCAACAGATAAACACCCGACTCCATTCCGAACTCGACCGTGAAAGCTGTTAGCGCCGATGGTACTATGTCTTAAGACATGGGAGAGTAGGTCGTTGCCAGGATTATTTTCTTCTAATATTTTTTAAAATCAATAAAAATAAATAATGTTTTCGATTGTTGTTCCAATATTCAATGAAAGTGAAAATATAAAATTTCTTCTAGAGGAAATAAGTAACAGTTTAAATCGATACAAAAGCTATGAGATAGTTATTGTAAATGATGCAAGTACAGATAATTCATTGGATATATTAAGAAGTAAAAATTATAAATTTCTCAAAATTATAAACAATAATATCAATAAGGGTCAAAGTTATTCCATACGCAAGGGCATAGAAAATACATCAAATAAAATAATTATAACTATAGATGGTGATGGCCAAAACGACCCTGCAGATATACCTAATTTATTAGAAATATATAATTCAAGCAATAAAATAAAACTGATTGGAGGTATAAGAACTAAAAGGAAGGATAAATATATTAAAGTCATATCTTCAAAACTAGCAAATT
Source organism: uncultured Alphaproteobacteria bacterium (assembly GCA_902605135.1). Taxonomy (GTDB): domain Bacteria; phylum Pseudomonadota; class Alphaproteobacteria; order HIMB59; genus CACPNW01. The sequence continues at coordinate 95 of CACLBK010000047.1, read as the reverse complement.
TTATAAGATCTAAAATACTAGATGACCAATGTAAAGATACTGGATGTTCACTAAAAATATTTGACAAAGATATTTTTTTAAATTTCCCTTATTTC
>CACLBK010000046.1 GCA_902605135.1 uncultured Alphaproteobacteria bacterium | reverse complement strand
CAAGTGCTAGATTAAGGCCAAAAACAAAAATCGGTAAAAAATCAAAGATTGGTAACTTTGTTGAAATTAAAAATTCTAAAATTGGAAATAATGTTTCTATTGCTCATCTTTCATATGTTGGAGATTCAGAAATAGGAAACAATGTGAATATAGGTGCCGGCACAATAACTTGTAACTATGATGGAAAGAAAAAACACAAAACTATAATAAAAGATAATGTATTCATAGGTTCAAATACATCAATCATTGCTCCAATTGTAATTGAGTCTAAATCTAGAATTGGTGCAGGTAGTGTTATCACTAAAAATATTCCCAAAAATTCACTTGCTATTGAAAGATCAGCTTTAAAAATTCTAAGAAATAAAAGATCTAAATAATAAACCTTGTTTCAAGGTATATTAGGGTTTATGAGCCTTTTCAAATTATGAACGATAAATGGTTACCTGATAGTTGGAGAAATAAAGATGCTCTTCATATGCCTACCTATCAGAATGAAGATCATCTAAATAAAACTCTTAATGAAATTTCCAAATTTCCCCCTTTAGTTTTTGCTGGAGAAGCGAGACTATTAAAAAAGAAACTTGGAGAAGTTGCAAGCGGAAATGCCTTTTTATTACAAGGTGGAGATTGTGCAGAAAGTTTTGCAGATTTTCATCCAGATAATATTAGAGATACATTTAAAGTTATTTTACAAATGGCCGTTGTTTTGACGTTTGGTGCTTCTTGTCCAATTGTTAAAGTAGGAAGAATTGCTGGACAATTTGCAAAGCCAAGATCATCTGCCACAGAAGTTATTAATGATTTAGAACTTGAGTCTTATAAAGGCGATATAATTAATGGGATCGACTTCAATCAAAAAGACAGAGATCCTAATCCAGATCGATTGATACAAGCTTACAACCAGTCTGCATCAACACTTAATCTATTAAGAGCTTTTTCTCAAGGCGGTTTTGCCAATTTAAATAAAATACATCAATGGAACCTAAATTTTGTTAAAGGTGAGAATGCTGCTAAATTTAGAGAGATATCTTCTAGAATTGATGAATGCTTATCTTTTATGGAGGCATGTGGAATAAATGGAAACAGCGTAAGACAATTAAATGAAACAGACTTCTTTACAAGTCATGAAGCTTTACTTCTTCAATATGAGGAAGCATTAACAAGAATTGATAGTACTTCAGGTAAGTGGTACGATGTTTCAGCTCACATGTTGTGGGTAGGTGACAGAACACGACAACTAGATGGAGCACATATCGAATTTTTAAGAGGTATTGAGAATCCTATAGGTATTAAGGTGGGTCCAAGCACAAAGACAGAAGACCTATTAAAGATATTAGATGTTTTGAATCCAAATAATGAAGCTGGAAAAATAACGCTGATATGTAGAATGGGTCATGAAAAAGTTAGTGGAATACTCCCAAAAATAATTAGATCTGTTAATTCAGCTGGTAAAAATGTTGTTTGGACTTGTGATCCTATGCATGGAAATACTATAAAATCTAACACAGGTTTTAAAACCAGACCATTAAAAGATATAATTTCTGAAATTCAGCAATTTTTCCAAATTCACAGAAGTGAAGGAACATATCCTGGTGGCGTCCATTTAGAAATGACTGGTCAAGATGTAACAGAATGTATGGGAGGTCTTCAAGAAATAACTGATGAAGATCTAAAAAATAGATATCATACATATTGTGATCCGAGACTAAATGCCTCGCAGTCTCTAGAATTGGCTTTTTTATTATCAGATTTTTTAAAAGAAGAAAAATTACTCTCAAAGCAATCTTCAAATTTATAAATTTATATTTATATAATACATATGAATTCAAAAAATAAAATTTCATACATTTCTAATTGGATTAAAGATTATGCTATATCTATAAATAATAATCCAACTACCCTAATAATAGGGGTGTCAGGAGGAGTTGACTCAGCTCTTACCAGTACCTTATGTGCTCATACTGGTTTAAAAACTATAGCTGTTTCAATGCCTATTAAGCAAAATTCATCACAACATGATTTAAGTTTAAGACATTTAGAATTTTTAGAAAAAAATTACCCTAATGTAGAAACAAAAGTAGTTGAGTTAGATAATGTTTTTAAAACCTTTCAAAATACGATGGAAAATTTTAATAGTGAGTTAGCTTTTGCAAATTCAAGATCTAGGCTGAGAATGGTAACTCTATACCAAATAGCTCAAAGCAATAATGGTATAGTTGTTGGTACTGGAAATAAAGTTGAAGATTTTGGTGTTGGATTTTATACAAAATATGGTGATGGAGGCGTAGACATATCGCCAATAGCAGATTGTACTAAAACTGAGGTATGGGAATTAGCTGAAGAAATTGGGGTTATTAAAGATATTATTAGCGCAGCACCGACAGATGGTTTATGGGATGATAGTAGAAATGATGAAAGCCAGCTTGGTCTTTCATATAAGCAATTAGAAGAAGCAATGGAAAATAAGTCTAGTCAATACTACAGTAAATACGAAGAAATTAGAAAGCCTAATCTTCACAAGATGAAACCTATTCCCGTTTGCGAAATTCCTAAAGAATAATATGAAGTGTAGGTTCGCTCCTAGCCCTACAGGAAAAATACATATCGGTAATGCTAGATCAGCAATTTTAAACTGGATTTTTTGTAAAAAAAATCAAGGTGAGTTTGTGTTAAGAATTGATGATACTGATACTAATAGGAATACTAAAGAATTTGAGAAAAGTATCAAAAATGATCTTAAGTGGCTCGGATTGAATTGGAGTTATACTTTTAATCAATCCTCAAGAAAAAATATTTACAATGAGAAAATCAAAATTCTAAAAGAAAAGAAAAGACTTTATCCATGTTTTGAAACAGAAGAGGAATTAGCTTTAAAGAAAAAATCTCTATTATCCTCAGGAAAGCCACCTATTTATGATAGATCATCACTAAATCTAAGTGATGAAGAAGTAGAAAAAAAAATAGAATCTGGGATTCAACCTCATTGGAGATTCAAATTAAACGATGAAAATATTAGTTGGAAAGATATTATTAAAGGGAATGTTTCATTTGATGCTAAAAATTTGAGTGATCCTGTTTTAATTAGAGCTGATGGAACATTGTTATACCATTTACCCTCAGTCATTGATGATATAGAAGAAAATATCACACATATTATTAGGGGGGAAGATCACATTGCTAATACTGCCTATCATATTCAAATTTTTAAGGCTTTTGAATCTTCAATTCCATCATTTGCTCATCATCCATTCTTAGTTGATGAAACTGGTAAGGGTTTTAGCAAAAGGCTCGGAAGTCTTTCAATTGAAAATTTTAGAGACGAGGGATATGAAAATATTACATTACTTAATTATTTTCTTTTTATAGGTTCGAGTAGTAATATTCATCCTATCAAAGATTTAAATGAAATAGTAAATAAATTTGATATTCAAAGCTTATCTAAATCTGCTGCAAAATTTTCAATTGAATCTTTAAGAAACCTGAATGAAAATACCATTAAATTATTTAGTTATAATGAGATTAATCATAAGTTAAAAAATATAAAATCTAATTTTCAAAAAGAGAGTTTTTGGCGTTTTATTAAAAATAATATTTCATTTATTAATCAAGCTAAAGAATGGGAAGAAGTAATTACAAAAATAAATAATACTAAAGATTTAAATGTTGATGATAATTTTATTAGTACTGCAATTGATGAATTACCTGAAGATCCTTTTGATGAAAAAACATGGGATCATTGGACATCAAAAATTAACAAAAAAACTGGACTTAA
>CACLBK010000045.1 GCA_902605135.1 uncultured Alphaproteobacteria bacterium | reverse complement strand
AAATATTATATTATTTGACAATCCAGGATTATAAGTATTTAAAAGCTTTTTAAAGATTCTATAAAAAACTTTGTCTTTTTCAAACTTGTAATTCTTTTTTATAAAAAAAAATTTCCACGTTTTATAAAAAAAGAACTTTTCAAAATATGCTAAGTAAGTTTGCTCATTTTTGATAAATAAATCAGTTTCTATTATATTTTTTATATTCAATTTTTTTATTGCAAAATTTGTAAACCTCCATGCCTCAGCTTTACTATTATAAATTTCATTTGCATGTCGCTTGTAATAATTATAAACATTCATATTAAATTAATTAAATTTTCATATATTTTTAGGCCCTGTCTACCACTTTTTTCTGGGTGAAATTGCATACCATAAATATTATCATTTTCTATTGAGCTACAAAATTTTGATCCATGATAAAAATTTGATGTTATAATTCTAGGGTCTTTTATACTAGCATAATAAGAATGAACAAAATAGAATAACTCATTACTATCAACTTGATCTAATAATTTACCATTTTTTACAATTTCTATATTGTTCCATCCTGTATGAGGAATTTTTAATCTTTTATTTTTCGTAATAATTTTTTTTATAGACCCTTCTATTAACCCTAAGCCTTTTACACCTGGTGATTCATCACTTTCTTCAAATAAGATCTGATAACCTAAACAAATTCCTAAAATAAATTTATTTTTACTAAATTTTAATATTAATTCTCTAAAATCCATTTCATCTATATAAGACATTGCTCTGTTAAAAGAGCCTACACCTGGTAAAATAAGTATATCAACTCTATCAAAATCAATTTTGCTATTAATTATTATGCTATTTATCCCAAAGTTATTTAATGCGGCTTCGACACTTTTTAGATTTCCTGTATTATAGTTTAAAATCCCGATATTCATTATTCAAAAATCTTTTCTAATATTATTTATAATATCTTTAATAGTTAAACTATTATTATCCGATGAAGTTTCTCTAAACCACAAAGAATCTCTTATGAGATGTTTACTTTGCATATGAAAATACGACCCAATAGCAATACCATCTAAATTTTCACCAATTTTATTTAACAAATTTTTATCTTTATTTAGATTAAATCCACCTGAGTAAATTAAGGGAACATTTATATCCAAAGATTTTACAAAATTTAACAAATTAATATCAACTCCCTTTTCCATTCCATCATTATCAATTGAGACCAAATGAATTTCACCAGCGCCTCTATCTTGTATTTCACTTATCCAATCAATTAAATTTTTATTTATTGGATCTCTTCCATTATTAACAAACAATTTAAAAGTATTGTTAATTAACTTTACTTCAATATTAATACAGATAGTAGAACTTCCAAAATTTTTGACTAATTCATCAATAAAAGAAGGATTTTTCAAGGCATATGAATTCAAACTAATTTTATCTGCACCTTCATTCATTAATGTAGTAACGTCATTTAAATTATTAATCCCACCACCTACACATATTGGTATAAAAACATCTTTTGAAAAATTTTTAAGAAACTTTGTAATAGATTTTTTTTGGTATAGGCTTGCTATAACATCTTGTACAAATATTTCATCAATTCCAGATAGATAATAATCTTTTGCAAACTGATTTGGATCACCAAGTACTCTTAAACCTTCCAATTGAATACCTTTAACTAAATTATTATCTTTAATATCAAGTTTCGAAATTATTCTTTTTCTCATATAAAATTTTAAATTGATTAGAAGAAATTTGATTTTATCAAAATAATTTTAAAAAAACAATTTTAAATACACAAATAATACCTTAACAAAATCTTTAAAAAGTATAGTTATACTAAATTAATGAATGAAATAATTTTAGTGGGAGCAGGTGGCCATTGTCAATGTTGCATTGACATAATTGAAAGCTGTTCAAATTTTAAAATTGCTGGCTTAATTGACAATGATATTTCAAAAAAAATATATAATTATAAAGTCATTGGTAATGATAAGTCATTATCTGATTTATTTAATAATTATAAATATGCATTTGTTTCAATTGGTGAATATAAAAATCCTAAACTCAGAGAAAAAATTTTTAAAAACTTAAAGAAACTTAATTATAAGATACCAGTTCTTAAATCATTAAGTGCATATATCTCTAAAAAATCTAATATTAATGATGGCACACTTATAATGCATAATGCAGTTATCTCAACAGGTGTAGATATTGGATATAATTGTATAATAAATTCAGGAACAGTAATTGAGCACAATTCAGAAATTCAAGATAATTGCAACTTATCGCCAGGAGTAATAATAAATGGAAATGTTAAAATTGGTAAAAATACATTTATAGGAAGTGGCTCAATAATTAAAGAAGGAATCACGATAGGAAAAAATTGTTTTATAAGAATGGGTACAGTTCTAAAAGAAAATTTAAAAGAAAATTCAAAAATATAAATTATGAAAAAATTAAAAATTATAGCAGAAGCTGGAGTTAATCATAATGGAAAAATTGAAAATGCTTTAAAATTAGTAAGAATTGCAAAAGAAGCCAATGCTGATTTAGTTAAGTTTCAAATATTTAAATCTGATTTGTTAGCTATAACTAATGCTCCTCTAGCAAAATATCAAAAAAATTTAGAATTTGATAACCAAAAAAAACTTTTAGAAAATCTTGAATTAAGTTTTAATGATTTTAAAAAAATTAAAAAATATTGTGATAAAATTAATATTGATTTTCTGTGCACTCCATTTGATATAAATAGTTTAATTTTTCTTGTTAAAGATTTAAAGATAAATACTATAAAAGTTTCAAGTGGTGATATAACAAATTATCAATTAATTTATGAAATTGGAAAGTATAAAAAAACTATTATTTTATCGACAGGTAATTCAAGTATTAGTGAAATTGATCTTGCAATAAACTCATATATTTTAGGATATAGAAAAAAAAATATAAGAAATTTAAAGCAATTGGTTAAGAATAATTCAAAAAATGATCTTAAGAAATTTTCAAATAAAATTATATTATTCCATTGTATTTCATCATATCCAACTAAAGCTGAAGAATTAAATCTAGAAAGTATTAATTATTTAAGATTAAAGTATCCATGTTTTCAGATAGGTTTATCAGACCATACTGAAGAAATTTTTACTCCATTAGTGGCATTAGGCTTAGGAGTGAATATAGTTGAAAAACATTTCACAATAAATAAATTAATGAAAGGTCCAGATCATAAAGCTTCTCTAAATCCAAAAGAATTAAAAAATATGATTAAATTAATTAGGAAATATGAAAAAAGCTTTGGTAAGTTTAATAAAATTGCGCAAGACAATGAAAAAAAAAATTTAAACATTATAAGAAGGAGTATTTATGCTAATAGAGATATCAAAAAGGGGGAAAAATTTAGTTCGAACAATATTATTTTAAAAAGACCATATAATAAAAAAAGCAACCCAATAAAGTTTTGGAGTCTGATATCTTCAACAGCAAAAAAAAATTATAAAAAAAATGATATTATTTAACAATGATATACAATATCAATATTAGATTATAAATTATTAAATGATAATTTAAATTATTTTAAATAGTAATTAGAAGTAGATTTTAAATAAAAATGTTCTCAATAACTAAAAGATTAAATATTATAATTTTATTAATTATAATAATTTTTCCACTATTCCTATCTATAAGTAATTCGTTAGAATTTACTTTTGCAAGGTCACCATTATTAAATTCTGAAAGTAATTTTCTTACATTTTCACTTTCTTTTTTTTATATAATTATATTTTCATTTATTTTTTTTTTTAATTTAAAATTCCT
>CACLBK010000044.1 GCA_902605135.1 uncultured Alphaproteobacteria bacterium | reverse complement strand
TTGATAGCATGAAGTATAAGTCTTGATTTGCTAAAACTGCAGGAACTTTAAAATTACCAAAAAATGAACTAATACCTAGAACACCTAATACATTATAAATATTAGACCCCAGAATATTTCCTAGAGCAAAATCAATCTTTTTTCTAAATGCAGAAACAATACCAACTGCAAGTTCTGGAAGAGAAGTTCCAAAAGCTACTAATGATAATCCAATTACTGAAGCTGGAACATTATACGTTCTTGCAATATTAATTGCTGAATCAACAAGTAAATCTGCACCAAATACTAAACATGTTATACCTATTATAATTAATATTAATGAGGTTGTTATTGAATAATCGTTTTTATCTATTTCTAAATTATCAATTTCCCCTTTTTTTATTTGAACATACATTAGATAGATTAATGATGTAATTGCTAGCAATCCAAAAATAAAATTAAAATAAAAAAAAGTCATAATAATTAATACAATTCCTAAAATAATATTTATCCAAGCTTGGTTAATCTGATTTTTATTTATATTTACAATTGGAAAAATTAATGTTGTTGTGGCCATTACAAGTATCAAGTTTGCGATATTACTTCCAACTACAGCACCTAAAGCAAGATCTGAAAAATCATTAAGAACTGCATTAATACTGCTTGCCAATTCAGGTAATGATGTTCCCCCCGCTACAATTACAACACCAATTGCAAACAATGAGATATTAATCTTTCTTCCAAAACTAACTGAACCTCTAATAATTATTTCAGCACCTAAAACTAGAAGTCCTAATCCAATAATTGAAAATAAAATATTCATTGAAAATTCTTAATTATTTAAGTTAGTTATATGTTTAAATTAAATAGTATATAATAAATAAATTTTTCTAAATTATGAACGAAAGTTTTGACTATATTATTATTGGTGCAGGTACAGCAGGTTGCATATTAGCAAATAGACTTTCAGAGAATGAAAATATCAAAGTACTTTTGATTGAAGCTGGGGGCAAAGATACTAATCCTTGGATACATATTCCTGGGGGTTATTTTAAAACTATGCATAATTCTAAAACTGATTGGTGTTTTACAACCGAAGAAGAGGAATTTTGCAACAACAGAAAAATGCTTATCCCAAGAGGAAAAACTTTAGGTGGTAGTTCATCAATCAATGGTATGCTTTATATAAGAGGTCACGCGAATGACTATAATTATTGGAGACAATTAGGTAATGTTGGATGGTCTTGGGAAGATGTTTTACCGTATTTTAAAAAATCAGAAGATCATAGGATCTCCAAAAGTGACTTTCATGGAAGTGGTGGTCCAATCAAAGTTGAAAAAATTAGATCAAAATTTAAATTATTAGATTTATTTTTGGAAGCATCTCAAGAATTTGGTTATAAAAAAAATGATGACTTCAATGATGGTGATAACGAAGGCATGGGTTATTTCCCTATGACAATTGATAAAGGTTATAGATGTAGTGCTGCGGTTGCTTTCTTAAATCCTATTAAAAATAGAAAAAATTTAAAAATTATAACTAAGGCACATGTTAAAAATTTAACCTTTGAAAATCTAAAAGTAAAAAATGTAAATTTATGGAAAAATAATGAAGAATTTTCATACTCTGTAAATAAAGAAGTTTTATTGTCTGCAGGAACAATTGGATCTCCTCACATATTACAAGCTTCGGGTATTGGTCCAGGTAAACTGTTAAATGAAAATAATATTAGTATTGTCAAAGAAATTAATGGTGTTGGGAGAAATTTAACTGATCATTTGATGTTAAGACCAGTTTACAAAATTAAAAACTTAGAGACATTAAATGACATATACCATAGTTTTACAAAAAAAATTTTAACAGCTCTAAATTATTTAATTTATAAAAAAGGACCCTTAACTGTTGGTGCAAGTTACTTGTGTGGCTTCATTAAAAGTGATCCTTATTTAGAAAACCCTAATTTACAATTTCATATCTCGCCAGCTAGTACTGATTTATTAGGAAAAACAGGACTACATAAATTTCCAGCATTCACTCCTACAATAACAAATATACAACCTACAAGTAGAGGATCTATAGAAATTAAATCTTCAGATACAAGAATTTATCCTCAAATAAAAATGAACTACTTATCTACTGATGAAGATAGAGAAATTGCAGGAAAATCAATTAAAATTGTAAGAAAAATAGTTTTAGATTCAAAAGCTTATAAAAATTATGAACCAGAAGAATATAGACCGGGAATACAATTTAAAGATAATGAATCTCTGGCAAAAGAAGTTGGTAAATTTGCAAACACTATTTTTCATCCAGTAAGTACATGTAAAATGGGTAATGATGAAAACTCAGTTGTAAATGATAATCTTAAAGTAAAAGGAATAAATAACTTAAGAGTTGTTGATGCATCTGTGATGCCAACTATAACATCAGGTAATACAAATGCCCCTACTATGATGATTGCTGAAAAAGCATCAGACTTAATTATTAAAGATCAGAAATAATTATTGAACTACTGTGTCTTTAGGATCAATTCCAGCAACTTCAACTGGCGCCTTCATAGCATCTCTTCTAAAAGGTTCTCCTAGTTCTTGATTTAACATAACTTCTATAAAAGTAGTTACGCCTTCCATTTGATCTTTGCAAGATTGTTGTAAAGCTTCTGTTAGTTCCTCTTGAGTGTAAACTTTAACACCTTTAAATCCACATGCTTCTGCAATTTTTGCATAGCTTAATTTAGGATCAAGTTCAGTTCCAACAAAATTATTACTATACCAAAGTGTAGTATTTCTTTTCTCTGCTCCCCATTGATAATTTCTAAAAATTATCATTGTAATATTTGGCCATCCATCTCGATTACAAGAAGTCATTTCACTCATACTAATTCCAAATGCGCCATCACCTGCAAAGCCAATAACTGGTGTATTAGGACAACCTATTTTTGCTCCAATTACAGATGGAAAACCATAACCACAAGGTCCAAATAAACCAGGTGCCAAATACTTTCTACCATTCTCAAATGTTGGATAAGCATTACCGATTGCACAATTATTTCCTATATCACTTGATATGATCGCATCTTCGGGTAGTCCTGCTTGAATAGCTCGCCATGCCATTCTTGGTGACATTTTTTCTGGTTCTCTATCTCGTGAATCTTTATTCCAAGATGTTCCTGGATCATCTTCTTCATGATCAAGTCCAGTTAATGTTTGAAGCCAAGCAGACTTCGTTTTATGAATTAACTCTTCTCGTTCTTTTCTATCTTTATCACCTGCATTTGTTGTAAGGTTTTCTAAAATTTGTTCTGCAACTAGTTTTGCATCTCCACAAATACCAACACTTATTTTTTTTGTTAAACCAATGCGATCAGAATTGATATCAACTTGGATGACATCCGCATTTTTTGGCCAATAATCTATTCCATAACCTGGTAAAGTTGAGAAAGGATTTAATCTTGTACCAAGTGCAAGAACTACATCAGCTTTTGATATTATTTCCATTGCTGCTTTAGATCCATTGTATCCTAAAGGACCAACTGCAAGGGGATGTTTGCCAGGAAAACTATCATTGTGTTGATATCCGCATGCAACTGGAGCACTTAATTTTTCTGCAAGTTTTTTACAATCATCAATAGCGTCAGCTAAAATCACCCCAGCTCCAGATAAAATAACTGGGAATTTTGCTTTAGATAAAAGATCAGCGGCTTTTTTAATTGCTTCTATTCCACCAGAAGGTCTCTCAAATTTAATTATAGGTGGAAGATCGATATCAACAACTTGAGTCCAAAAATCTCTTGGTATATTTAATTGAGCAGGAGCAGATCCTTTTAAAGCTTTTGAAATAACTCTATTTAAAACTTCTGCAACTCTAGAGGGATCTCTTACTTCTTCTTGATAACACACCATATCTTTAAATAAATTCATTTGCTCGACTTCTTGGAAACCTCCTTGACCAATTGTTTTATTAGCTGCTTGAGGAGTGACCAAGAGCATTGGAGTATGATTCCAAAAAGCAGTTTTTATAGGTGTAACCAAGCCAGTTATACCAGGTCCATTTTGTGCTATACACATTGCGATTTTACCAGTTGATCTTGTATAGCCATCAGCCATAATTCCACCGTTTGACTCATGAGCAACATCCCAAAATGTTATTCCAGCTTTAGGGAAAAGATCTGATATTGGCATAAATGCAGATCCAATTATTCCAAAAGCGTGTTGA
>CACLBK010000043.1 GCA_902605135.1 uncultured Alphaproteobacteria bacterium | reverse complement strand
ATTATTTTGTTCTCCCCAAGTCATAGTACCAAGACAAATAACACTCACATCTATATCTGTTGTTCCTAGTTTTCTATACTTCATACTATTTTTATAAAATGCCTTGAAATTGTCGGATTTATAGCGATATTAGTAATAATTAAAAGGAGAAATTATGGCTTTAGACTTTAATCAACGATCTTACACTAAATCAGTAGATCAAGCAGCAATTGATGAAGGCTTGAGAGCGTATATGCTTAAAGTCTACAACTACATGACAATTGGCTTGTTACTTACTGGATTTATTGCTTACTTCTTTGGAAAAGCATCAATAGTTACTAATGAAATGGGTGCCCTTTTTCCATTAAGGTATTAAATGTCCAAACAACATCGTCAGCAGTAATCTTTTTCCCATCGTGCCAATATGCTTCGCTTCTTAATGTAAATGAAACCCAAGATCTATCGTCTGGCCATTCAATCTTTTCTGCTAATAATCCGTATTCAGTGAATGCCTCATCACTTGATCCCGTTGTTAATGTTTCATACAATCCTCCAATTCCAGCTGCCGAAGTACCTTTTAAAATAAAGGGATTGAAGCTGTCATAGGTTCCAATGGCACTTCTTACTATCGACCCACCTTTAATTGAATTTGGATTAATATATTCAACATTTTCAAAATCTTTTGAGTATTTTGGCTCACCATGCATTGCAATTGCATGAGATATATTAGTATTAGCTTGTGCTTTTAATTGAAAAATTAGAGTAAACGTAAAGATCAGACTGAGTATTTTCATACTTTTAATATATGTCTATTTATTAAAAATTAAAATAAATTTTAGTTTATTAATTTAATTATTTCATCATGAAGAGAGCTTGTACTGGAGGCAACCAAACTGCCATCTGAGTCTAGCGATATATCTTGTCCAAACTTATCCGTAATTACTCCACCAGCTCCTTCAATTACATTTACAAGAGCCATATAATCATGTACTTTTAATGTATCCTCTAAAACAATATCAATTAAACCTGAGGCTAACATCCCATACATGTAACAATCACCACCAAGTCTATAATATCTTGATTGTTCTTTTAGTAATTCTAATCCTTTTCTGATTTGAGGTTCATCAAAATATAATCCAGATGTAAAAAGATAGGCATCTTTAATTTGTTTAATTGCACTAGTTTGAACTTCTTTTCCATTACATTTTGTCTTTTGATTTTTTTCTCCTGTCCACCGCTCATTGTGTGCTGGACAATTAATAATTCCTAAAACTGGTTTTTTATTGTGAAGTAATGAAATTAAATTACCAAAATCTTTATGTCCGGCTATATAGCTTCGTGTGCCATCTATAGGATCTAATACCCATATAAATTCAGCATCTATTTTTTCATTTTCATACTCTTCACCTAAAATTCCATGATCAGGATATTCTTTTCTTATTCTCTCTCTTAATACCTGTTCTGTTTCTTTATCTGCTAAAGTTACAGGACTTTCATCATCTTTAATTTCTATTTCAATTTTGTTTCTAAAATAGTGCATTGAAGTTTTAGATGCATCATCGGCTAAAGAGTTTGCAAATTTTGAAAACTCTTCTGTATCTAAGATCATTACTTTAGTTTATGGAAGTGGTGCTGGATTATCTGAGTGTTCTCTTAGGAAATAAACTAAGTCTGCTCTATCTTTTACTTTTTTCAAACCTGCAAAGTTCATTTTTGTACCTTTTATATATTTTTTTGGTTTATATAAAAATTCTGCTAATTCTTCATATCCCCATTCTCCACCGTATTCAGCTAAAGCTTTAGAGTATGCAAAACCTTCAACATTTGCTTTTGGTCTGTTAATGATATTCCATAAGTGAGGGCCTACTTTATTGGCGCTACCCTTCTCATAATTATGGCATGTTGCACATTTCTTGAATAATTTTTCTCCATTATCAAGAGAAGCACTTGCTAGTAAAATAGAAATTGGTTCAATTACCTCTTCTTTTTTTTCTACTACTCCTACACCAGTAGAATCCTCTGGGACATCTATTTTATAAGCAGTTTCCTTTTTCTCATCATGATCAATATCAATGACTAAATCTCCAAAATGGCCGATAAGGGTAACAATTAAGACTGCTAATATAATAGATGCTAAAATTTTATTAACTTCAAGCCCAGACATGTATAAGTACATATACAGATTTTTTAGAAGAAAGAATATATTTGTCGTAAGTATGAAATTTAAATTCTCTTGCTTAATTGTCGCATAAATTATGAAAAGCGTAGTAATTATACCTTCACGAATGGCTTCCACTAGACTGCCAGGCAAACCATTAATGGCTATAGATGGTATTCCAATGATACAACGAGTATGGCAACAGGCAATTGAATCAAATATTGGAGAAGTGTTTGTTGCTTGTTCTGAAATTGAAGTTCATGATTTAATTGAAAGCAATGGTGGTAAAGCTATTATGACAGATCCAAATCTCCCCTCTGGAACTGATAGAGTTCATTCCGCTTTTTTAAAGATAAAAAATAACAAAGACATTGATGTAATAATCAATCTACAAGGTGATATGCCTCTTATAAATCCAGATCATATTCTTAAAGTCATTGATCCAATAAAAAGAAATTTTACTATTGGCACACTTGCAACAAATTTAAATGATAATGAATTAAATAATCCCAATGTAACAAAAGTTGAAGTTGATTTTAAAAAAAATGAAGTAGCGCAGGCGTTAAGTTTTTATAGAGCAGTTAAGATAGAAAATAAAAACTTATACCATCATGTTGGCATCTACAGTTATACTCCAGATTCAATAAATACATTTATCAATCTACCTAAATCAAAAAATGAAATAGATCTAAGCTTAGAACAAATGAGAGCAATGGATTCTAACATTCCAATTGGAGTTACATATGTTCCTGAAGTTCCAATAAGTGTAGATACAAAAGAGGATTTAATAAATATTGAAACTAATATAAGACAGCACAATGATTAAAGTTAACAGTTTTTCATTTCAAGGTGTAGGTGGTGCTTATAGTGAACAAGCTGGAAAAAATATTTTTCCAAACGCAACAAGTATGCCGTGTGCAACTTTTGAAGATATGTTTGAACATGTTAGATCAGGAAAATCAGAAGCAGCAATGGTTCCAATAGAAAACTCTCTTGCAGGAAGAGTAGCGGATACTCAAAGATTAATACCCGACTCTGATTTAAAAATAACTTATGAATATTTTCATGAAGTAAATCATAACTTACTTGGAATCAGAGGAGCAAAAATCTCAGATATCAAAAGAATAAGAAGTCATGAACAGGGAATTGCTCAATGTCGAAACAAAATTTTAAAATTAGATAAGCAAATGATTGTTGAAGCTGATACAGCTGGATCTGCTAAATTAATTTCTGAGTTAAATAATATCGAAGATGCAGCTATCGCATCTGAACTTGCTGCTAAGATCTATGATCTTGATATTTTGGAAAAAAATTTTCAAGATAACCAAAATAACGTAACCCGATTTCTTGTTATGCAAAAAAATTTATTAGATATAAATCCAGATACAAAGGATATTCTTACAACATTAGTATTTACAGTTAGAAGTATTCCAGCGGTTTTATATAAATGTCTTGGTGGATTTGCTAGTAATGGTGTTAATATAACTAAGCTTGAGAGTTACATTCACCCACAGGGTTTTGATGTTGCGCAATTTTATGTAGATTTTGAAGGACATCCTGAAAATACATCTGTAAAATTAGCATTAGAAGAGATGAAATTTTTTTGTAAGAAGATAGAAATCCTTGGAGTATATGAGAAATCTTCATTCAGGAAAAAATAGGTTTTTTTAAAAAGTCTATTTATATTTTATTTACATTAATGTTATATTGCTAAAGGGAGGATTGAGGGCAAATAAATTGCTAATCCAGTCAGATCTGAAAAGAAGCAGCTGTAACAATCTTGTTTGGGTCTCAACTCCTTCCATTGATTATAATGACAGAAGAAAAAAAATATAAAGTTTTAGCTAGAAAATACAGACCTCAAAAATTTGAAGATTTAGTTGGTCAAGAATTATTAGTAAAAATTCTATCAAATGCTATAAATAATGATCGTCTAGCTCATGCTTACATTCTAACCGGTGTCAGAGGTGTTGGAAAAACCACAACTGCTAGACTTATAGCAATGAGTATTAATTGCAAAAATAGGGATAAAAAAAATTGTGAACCATGCGGAAATTGTGATTCATGCAAATCAACAACTTCAGACAGCAATCTTGATGTTATTGAGATTGATGCGGCATCGAATACTGGAGTTGATGA
>CACLBK010000042.1 GCA_902605135.1 uncultured Alphaproteobacteria bacterium | reverse complement strand
AGGCCTATTAAGCGCTTAACTGAGCTCTTCCTTTTGCACGGCGTCTGTTAATAATCTGACGACCTGCCTTAGTAGCCATTCTAGCCCTAAAGCCATGTCTTCTTTTTCTAATTACTCTACTAGGTTGATATGTACGTTTCATATTAAATCTTTGGGCCTAATACGAATTCATTATATATAAGTCAAATATTTACTTGAATATTCAATGAAAATTATAAGAAAAACTAATGAATTAGAGCAAATTTTAGTTTTAATTAAAGACAAAGGTCAATCTATTGGTTCAGTTCTAACAATGGGTAACTTACATGACGGACATTTATCGCTAATCAAAGAAGCACAGTTAAATAATGATTTTGTTATAACTTCAATTTTTATTAATCCAACACAATTTAATAATGAAACAGATTTCAGTTCTTATCCAAAAACAATAGATGATGACATCGCTAAATTAGAAAAAATAGGTTGTAATTTATTATTCTTGCCAGAGATACAAGAAATCTATCCAGCAGATTTACTAAAACAAAATATTGTAAAAAATTTTAGAGGTATTCTATGTGATAAATATAGAACAGGCCATTTTGATGGAGTTACTACAGTTGTAGATATTTTCTTTAGTATAATTAAGCCGAATACAAGTTACTTTGGTGAAAAAGATTTTCAACAAATAAAAATAATTCAAGAGTTAGTAAAAATTAAAAATCACAATATTAAAATTGTTTCATGCCCTTCTATTAGAGATGATAGGGGTATGAGCTTATCCTCAAGGAATTCAAAATTTACCAATGATCAATCAAAAATATTTAATCAATTAGGAAGTAAAATTTATAAATTTATAAATTTGTGTAAAAAAAAATCTAGTAATATTAATCTTGATAATTTTAAAAAACAAATACTAGAAAATAGTATTAACAAGATTGATTACATTGAAATCAGAAATGAAAATAACTTAGAAATAACCGATGTTTCATATGAGTCGCGGCTTTTCATTGCTTTATACATTGGTGAAATAAGAATTATTGATAACTTTAAATTATACTAAGGTATTAACCATTCGTATTCTGGTTCATTATTAATAAATTTTAATTTCAATCTTCGATGACCTGATATTTCTAAATATAGCCAATCAATTTCGTCAATTTTATTTTCGACTACTGTAAAATTTTTATAACCTTGCTCACTTTCTTCATGACTTGGTTCTTTCCCAGTCAGATGTTCTGGAATCCCATCTTCTGGAAACTCAGTAACTGAGCTTGGGTCTTTTAAAGTTAAATAACATTTTCTACTAAAGAGTCTTGTCTTATCCCACATTTCTTTAGCTTTCTCATTTTGATTATTTATTGAGGAGGTTGTTTTGATACGCAATTGAATTTTTAGTTTATGATCATAAAAAACAAAAAGAGATTTATTATTTTTTTGTAAATTAGAAACTTTAGGTGATCTAAAATCTGTATGAAAATTTAGTATTAAATTAGCAGGGTCAAATTTTCGTAAAACTACTACTCTCGAATCTATTCCACCTTCAGCATCAACATTGCTAATTACAGGGGTGTGAAAGGTATGTTTTCTATCCTTTACTCCTCGGGTTAAATTTATCTTTATATCTTCAAATATTTCTTGAGTATTTTCTTTTGAAGAAGTCGACATGATTAATGTAATATAAATTGTTTTGAAGAAATAGCTAGATGATGGAAATAAATAAAATAGCGAATTTATTGAATCTGGAGCATGTTGAGTTTTTAATATCTATCTTTAAAGAAAATAATATTGAACTCCGATTAGTAGGAGGATGTATACGAGACGCTCTTCTTGAAAGAGAAATCAAAGATATTGATACAGCGACAACTTTGGAGCCTCTGGATGTTTTGTCATTATTAAAAGAGAACAATATTGAGTATGATGATTTTGCTATACAATATGGATCTATAATTGCTTATCCTCAAAATCGAAAAATACAAATTACAACTTTACGTGAGGATGTTAACCAAATGGGTAGACATACAAATGTAATTTATACCAACAGTTGGAAAAAAGATTCTGCTAGAAGAGATTTTACTTTCAATGCTTTATATGTTGGTAATAATAATAAACTACATGATTATTATAATGGTCAATCAGATTTAAATGAAAGTAAAATTAGTTTTATTGGTGAAATAGAGGATAGAATAAAAGAAGATTACTTAAGAATCTATCGATATTTTAGGTTTAGAGGTCTATTTAATTTACCTAAAACATCTTTAAGTGATCAAAAAATTGTAGAAAAATATATTCATGAATCTTTAGTAGTTTTAACCAACGATGTAATAAGGCAAGAAATATTAAAAATGTTTAATATGCCTTTTCCATTAAATTGTTTTTATACATCTCATCAAACGTTACAAAAATTTAAATGGGTTGAAATAGTTAAAGAGCGTTTCATAAGAACAAAATATGATCTTGGATTAAATAAGTGTCTAGATAGAATTGATAATTTAATAAATTAAATAAATTAGTTTTTTAATTTACAATTTTCACACAAACCAAAAATTTCAAGACAGTGTTTATTATATTTAAAATTATTTTTATCAGCTTGTTTAGAAAAATAAGAAAATAAGTTATTTCCAATTAATTCAGTAACATTATCACATTTTTCACAAATTAAAAAAGATGTAGAGGTTTTTGCATTACATCCTTCATGTTTACAAGCAACATAAGAATTTCTACTTTCTATTTTATGAACTTTACCAATTTCAATCAATTTATCGAGTGCTCTATAAACTTGCAGAGGAGATTTTATTCCCTTTTTTTGTATATCATAAAGAATTGTATACGCCTTCATCGGTTCAGAAGAGTTTTCTAAAACTCCAAGAACTGTTTTTTGATTTTTGGTTAAATTTTCTGATACTAATGCCATAGATCTAAATTACCAAATTGTTATCATTTTTGCAACTTACCTCTCAACTCTAGTGGAATTAGAGAAATGATAAATAATATCAGAGCTATAACAATAATTGAAGGTCCTGAAGAAGTATTCAATTCCAAAGAGGTAAATAAGCCAATTGTGACAGATAAAATACCAATTAATATAGCTACAAATACCATTTGTTTTGGATTGTTAGTTATATTTCTTGATGCGGCAGCCGGTATTATAAGTAGACCAGTAATTAAAAGAGTTCCAATCATTTTTATAGACAATGCAATAACTCCAGCAAGTAGTAGGGTAAAGATCATATTATATATATTAGGTTTCATTCCTTCGGCTGAAGCAAGATCATAATTAACTGTAGCGGAAAATAATGATTTCCAAATAAAATATAAAATTCCTAAAATTATAAAACCACCAATCCAAACTAAGGCAATGTCTTCAACAGTTACTGCTAAGATATCACCAAAAAGTAATCCCATAATATCAAAACGAATACTTGATAAAAAACCGATTAAAACTAAGCCAATAGCTAAAGTAGAGTGAGCTAATAATCCAAGTAATGAATCACCAGCCAATCTAGTCCTCTTTTGAAGGTTAAGAAGCAGTAAAGCAATAACTGCAGATATTACAAATACGGAAAAGGCAATATTTAAACTAAAGGCATAAGCTAAAGTTACTCCTAACAAGGCGGAGTGAGCTAAAGTATCACCAAAATAAGACAGTCTCCTCCAAATTACTAAGCAACCTAGTGGCCCTGTAATTATTGCAATACCGATACCAGCAACTAATGCTCTAGTAAAAAAATCATCTAACATTAACTTGATACACTTCCGTCAGAAGCATGTGTGTGATCATGATCGTGCTGATAATATGTTAAAGTTTTTGATCTATGCTCACCAAATAATTCTATATAAGCTTCATCTTTTATAACCGAACTTGGTTTTCCTGAACAACAGATATGTCCATTTAAACAAACTACATGATCTGTTGCAGACATTACAAAATGTAAGTCATGGGAGACTAATAAAATTCCACAATTTAGGTTTGCTGAAATATTTTTTATAATATTATAAAGGTCAATTTCTCCATTAAAATCAACTCCCTGCACAGGTTCATCTAAAACTAGTAGTTCTGGTTTTTTTGCAATAGCTCTTGATAGAAGGACACGTTGAAATTCGCCACCAGATAGACCATGTATTTGTTCCTTGAAAAGTTTTTCTACACCAGTTTGATTTAAGGATTCAATAATTTCATTATCGCTGAGATTATTGGTTAATCGCATAAAATCTACAACACGTAATGGCATAGTCCAATCGATATTAATTTTCTGAGGAACATATGCTATTTTATTTGTATACCGTTTCAATGAACCTTCATCAGGTTCGAGAATATTAAGTATCATTTTAGCTGTTGTAGTTTTTCCAGAACCATTGGGTCCAATTAGGGTAACTATTTGACCACTTTTTACCTCAAGAGATACACCTCTTATTAACCATTTTGGTGACTTATAAATACCTGCGTTCTCTAAACTTACCAATAAATTATTTTTACTCATTTTTCTATTTACAATTCAAAATGTAATATTATAACATTACACCATTTAACAGACTTAATTCTAATAGGAATACTTTTATGAAACAAACGAACTTTTTTCTACATATTTCTAAGATTATTTTGTTTTCAGGAATTCTTGTTGCAACTGCATCTGCTAGAGCAGAGCTAAAAGTTGTTACCACAATTAAACCACTACATTCATTGATTTCAAATGTTACGGATGGAGTAGGTGAACCTGGACTTATAATTGATGGAAGTATATCACCACACAGTTTTACAATGAAACCTTCTCATGCGAAAATGCTTGAGGAAGCAGATGTCATTTTTTGGATTGGAGAGGGTATTGAAACATCAATGGAAGAACCCCTAGACTCAATTGCAAAGGATGCAGAAGTAATTGAATTTATGGAACTTGATTCAATTGCTAAATTAAAATTTAGAGAAGAATCAATTTTTGGTGACCATGATGACCACGACGATCACGATGA
>CACLBK010000041.1 GCA_902605135.1 uncultured Alphaproteobacteria bacterium | reverse complement strand
TCTATGGAGGAAAGCTCACAACATATAGAAAATTAGCTGAAAATGTTCTTTTTGCTCTTAATAAATATATTCCTGTAAATAAAAAAAATTCCTGGACTGCTAAGCAAAAACTATAATTGGTATCCCTCTTAAGTAACTTTTCAAATTTGGTGGGCAGAAAAGTTTTATAAGAGGAATACTTCTTATAGGAGGAAATAATATGAACCCTCTGCCCATTATTATTTTAGTTTAAATTTATTATATTTATTAAAAATTTTTAAAAAAGGATGAATTGCCCCTTATATTAGGGGCAATAATCAATACGATTCTATTATTTAAATGATTGTCCTGAGCTATCAAATAATTGGCATCTTCCAGCTGGGAAACCAACCTTTACAGTATCACCAACTTTAATTTCTGAATGTCCTTCAGTTTCAGCAACCAAAGGCTCGCCATCTTTTTCAAGGTATAGGTAAGTAACATCACCGAGTTTCTCGACAACAAACACTTTACTTTCCCAAGATCCATCTGCATCACCATTTACTACTAGATGCTCAGGTCTAATACCTAAAGTTACTGCATCACCTTCAGAGGATGACGCTGACATTTTAGGGACTGATATTTTTGACATTCCCATAATATCAACTTCTGTGACATCAGAACTTTTGCTTAATATTTTTGAAGGCATAAAATTCATTTTAGGTGATCCAATAAATCCACCAACAAACATATTATTTGGCTTATCATATAATTCTAAAGGAGAGCCTTTTTGAGAAACAATACCTGTATCAAGAACAACAATATCATCTGCAAGAGTCATTGCTTCTGTTTGATCATGTGTAACATATATCATTGTAGCATCTAATTCGTTATGAAGTTTAGCTAACTCAACTCTCATTTGCACCCTTAATGCAGCATCAAGGTTTGAAAGTGGCTCATCAAATAGGAAAACTTTTGGCTTTCTTGTAATTGCCCTTCCAATAGCAACACGCTGTCTCTGACCACCAGATAGTTGTTTTGGTTTCCTTAGTAAGTAGTCTTCAATTTGAAGAATTCTTGCTGCCTCATTAACTCTTTCATTAATTTCATCTTTAGACCTTTTTTCTAATTTCAATCCAAAAGCCATATTATCAAAGACAGTCATATGCGGGTATAATGCATAAGACTGAAACACCATTGCAATATTTCTTTGTTTTGGTGGTAAATCATTTACGACTTGGCCATCAATTGAAATTGTACCTGAATTAATGTCTTCTAATCCTGCTATCATTCTAAGCATAGTTGATTTTCCACAACCACTAGGTCCAACTAAAACTGTAAATGATTGGCTTTTAATATCTAGAGAGATATCTTTAATAACGTGAACATCTCCAAAATATTTATTTACTGTATTAACATTTATATCTGCCACTTCATCCTCCTTTGAGCGATCTTTCAAGTGTATGAATACATCATCATACAAATATGGTTTTATTTAACGATAATTTAAACCAAAAATCAATAGTTTTTAATACTAGCCCTTAACTGATCCTGCTACTAGTCCTCTTATAAAATATCTCTGAAGGGCAAAAAAGATAAATAAAGGGACTGTCATTGATACAAAAGCTCCTGTGGTTAATATTTCCCAGTTTTCTCCTCTTGATCCGAGTAATTCTTTTAATTTAGCAGTCAAAATTATTTCACTTGGAACTTGGTCTAAAAACACTAAACCTACTAATAAATCATTCCAACACCATAAAAATTGCAATATAAATATTGAAGCAAATGCTGGTATTGATAAAGGAATAATTATACGTAAAAAAATATCATAATGAGAAGCGCCATCAACTTTAGCAGCCTCCATCATTTCATTAGGCAAGCTTTTTAAGAAATTTCTCAATAAGAAAGTAGTCGAAGCTAATCCAAAACCAGTATGTGCCATCCATACTCCAGGATATGATTTTGCTGCTACACCAAATAATGCACCAAAATCATTATAGATTGTTAAGATTGGTATTAAAGACATTTGAAGAGGAACAACAAGAGATGCAATTATTATAGCTAAAAGGGTATCTCTTCCATAAAATTTCATCCAAGTTAAAGAATAGGCAAAAAAGGAACATATTATTAATGGTATCAACGTTGAAGGTAGGGCAACAGCCATTGTATTTATAAACGCTCTTCCAATTCCTTCTTTGAATAAAACTTCTCTATAATTTTCAAAAGTAAATGAAGGTGGGCTTAATGATGTAGTAAATAATCTTTTCCCTTTTTTCTTTTGAAATTCACTTTTTGATCTCCATTCATAATTTCCATTCTCATCTAGTATGACTTCACTTTCATCTTTAAAAATAGCAATATCACCAACCTTGAATTCATTAATTTTTTTTGAATTTATACCAAAGCTTTCAATTTTTTTTCCTGAATTTTCTTCAAATAATGTTCCTTTAATTTTAAAATAACCATCTTCCTCAATTTGGGCTTCCATCCCAGGCATTCTATATATTTCATTTATTTCGGTTGTAGTTAAAGATGTCCACCAGCCACTTATAGCTAGCAAATCCTTATCTCTTAAAGAACTTATGAAGAGTCCAAATGTCGGAATGATCCATATAATTACAAAAAACAATAATAATAATTGTGAAAAGATCGATGATAATGAAATTTTCTTCATTATATTTTTTGTTCCTGTCGATGTTTATATAAGTTCCAAGCAAGAATAGGTATTACACCAATCATTATAACTATAGCTAGTACACTTCCTCTTCCGGAGTCACCTCCACCCCTAAACATCCAATCATACATTAAGTTTGCTAAAACACCTGTTTGCCATTCACCATTTGTCATGGCAAAAATAATATCAAAAATTCTTAAGACAATTATTGTTATTAAAGTCCATATAACAAGAATTGTTTGTTCCAAATAAGGTATAATAATAGAAAAAAATATTTTTAATTCACTAGCCCCATCTATTCTTGCCGCTTCTAACATTTCTTTGGGTATACTTCTCAAAGCTGCACTGAAGATCACAAGTGCTAATCCTGTTTGTATCCAAATCATTATAGCCATTAAAAAAAAATTGTTCCAAAATGGTATTGTTACCCATGCTTGAGGTTCATAACCAAATGAAACAATAATTGCATTTAGAAGACCTATTTGGGTATCACCAGGACCTCTGTATTCATAAATAAATTTCCATATTACACCTGCACCCACAAATGAAATTGCCATAGGCATAAAAATAATTGATTTAGCAATCGAACCCCACCATATGTTATCTGCAAGTTTAGCAATGACTAAACCAAAAAAAGTACTTAAAGTTGGAACAACAAGTAACCATACAAAATTATTTAATATACTTCTTCTAAATTCAGGATCACCAATAGCCCATTTATAATTATATAGACCAACAAATTCTCTTCCAAATTTATCGTAAAAGCTAAGTCGAACAGTTTCAAAAACTGGATATAAAATAAATATAAATAAAACAATAAAAGCAGGGGCAATAAAAATAATTACTCTTATTGAATTTTCAAAATTATATCTTCTTACACTTTTTCCACCATAAGCATCTAGGGCTAAATTAGAAATATGAAAGTAAGTTACAAAAAATAATATTCCTAAAAAAACAATGAATAATAAATTTAGGATGGTCATTAATGATTAAATATATAAAAAAAACAGGCGAACAAGTTAATTGTTCGCCTGCTTTTAAGGAGGTAGTTATTTAATTGCGTCCCAACTGTCTTGGATTGCATCAGCAACATCTTTAGCAGATTTTCCATTGGTATAGTCAACCATACCAGTCCAGAAAGTTCCTGCACCAATTGCACCAGGCATTAGATCTGATCCATCAAATCTAAATGTAGTTGCTCCTAAAAGTATGTCATGAAGACCCTTAAATGTCTCACTTGAGTATTTATTTTTATCAACGCCTTTATGAGGTGTTAAGAAACCACCTTTTTCCATAAATCTTTCATTTGGTTCAGGGTGTAATAAAAATTTCATGAACTCAATAGTTGCAGCATTATCGTTTGTTGCAGCAACAAGAGTACCAGCACCTAGAACTGGCTTTCCAAGATCTTTTCCAGCGAAAGCAGGGAAGTAGAAGAAGTCATAATCAACTCCTGCCTCTGATCCTTCAGGAAAGAATGCTGGAATAAAACTAGCTTGTCTGTGCATCATACATTCAGCTGGAGAAGTAAATAATCCATTTGGAGCATCTCTAAAATCTGTTGTTGCAACAGCTTTACTTCCACCATTTACATAATCATCATTTAAAGCAAATGAACCAAAAGTATCCATAGCTTCAATTACTCGTGGATCATTAAATGGCATTTCATTTGAAACCCACATGTCATATACTTCTGGTGAATGAGTTCTAAGCATTATATCTTCCATCCAGTCAGTTGCAGGCCAACCAGTAGCTGCACCAGAACCGAGACCAATACACCAAGGTGTATTGCCATCTGATGCCATTTGATCAGTTAAAGCAATTAACTCTTCCATTGTTCCTGGAATTTCATAACCATTATCTTCAAAGTTATCTGGAGAGTACCAAACTAAACTTTTTACATTGACTCTAAAAAATACGCCCATGAATTGATCTGTACCATTTTCATCTGCATATGTTGTTAGATCTACCCAAGATTGTCCAGCAGCGTAATCATCTAAAACCATTTGTTTTATATCATCACCAAGAGGAACCAATCCTCCCATAGCTGCAGCGTTAGCTGCTAATCCAGGTTGCGGGAATATAACTGCATCTGCAGCACTTCCAGCCTTTAAGTCTATCATAACCTGTTGTTCAAAACTGTCAGAGCCACCGTATTCAACAGTTGCTCCAGTTGCTTTTTCAAAGATTGAAACAACATCTCTAAAGTCATCATCTTGCGGTGCTAACCATGGACCAAAAACAGTAATTTTTTGCCCACTTAAATCTGGTCCTGTATAGTGTCCACCAGCTGTAGCTGAAAAACTTAAAAGAAATGTTGAAATAGATAAAAATAAAATTTTAAAAATATTTTTCATTATTCCTCCATATTTTTAATAAGATAAAATATATAGTTTTATATTTTACCAAAACGTTTTGGTTGTCAATTCATTATTTCTCAGTTATTCATGTATTATGAACATTAAAGAATTGGCAAAAAAACTAGGTTTATCAATAACCACAGTTTCAAGAGCCCTTGGAGGCTATTCAGACGTTAGTGAAAAAACTAGAGAAAGAGTTAAAAAATATGCCAATAAGTATCAATATAGCCCTAATCCTTACGCCAGTACTTTGGCATCTGGAAAAGTAAAAACTGTTGGATATGTTCT
>CACLBK010000040.1 GCA_902605135.1 uncultured Alphaproteobacteria bacterium | reverse complement strand
TGTAATTAGAGATAAAAATTCTCAAGGTGGACTTTTAGATATTTACTTCTATAAAAATCAAATTTTTCAGTCTTACTCTGAAAAGGTTGGTGATAAATTATTTAGCCCTTCTACTACATCTATTGCAAAAGCAGATTTAGATTTAAATTTCTTAGATTTTGAAAATATTTTTAGAGCTAATCCACCTATTAGATCGCCTTATCACTTTGGTTCGAGACTAGCTATTTATGATAATTATTTATATGCATCTGTGGGTGAGAGAGGAAAAGGAATGATAGCTCAGGATGTCAAAAAACATCCTGGAAGTATTATTAGAATTAAATTAGATGGAACATCACCTAAAGATAACCCTCATTACATTTCACACGTAACATGGTTGCCAGAAATATATCAAATTGGTGTGCGAAATCCTCAAGGAATGTCCATTTCACCTTTTGATAATAAAATTTATATTAGTAATCACGGAGCAAAAGGTGGTGATTGGTTTGGTGAAGTAAAAAAGGGTGAAAATTATGGTTGGAAAATATTAGGTTGGGGTGGAACTGATTATGATAATTCAAAAATTGGTCCTCAATGGTTACCAGGTTATACGAAAGCAATTCATTATTGGGTACCTTCAATTGCTGTTAGTGCAATTTCAATATATGATGGAGATGAATTTCCTGAATTTATAGGATTAGCACTTATTACATCTTTAAAAGATCAATCTTTACGTTCATTAGATTTTACTAATTTAGATAATGTAAAAGAAGAAATTATATTTAAAAATGAAATAGGAAGAATAAGAGATATTAAAATTCATCCAGATAATGGGAAAATATTTTTTTTGGCTCAAGATAAATTATGGTTATTTGAAAAAAAATAAATTTTCGTGTCTATTGAGAAAAATTCTTTTTGATTTATAATATTTATATGTTTGAATTTTTAGCTTTTTTAGTTGGTGTTATGATTATGGGGCCAATTGTATATATTTATTTTTTAGTTCAAGATTTAAAAAAAAGAGTTGATAAACTAGAAGATAAAAATTAATTTTTATTAATATTAAGATTTTAAAGGAATTTTGGCGGAGAGACAGAGATTCGAACTCTGGAAGGTGTTGCCACCTTGCCGGTTTTCAAGACCGGTGCTTTCAACCGCTCAGCCATCTCTCCGATTAAATGCTTACTATAGTTTCAACATAAAAAAGTCAAAATATTAAGTATATATCGTTTCCTAATTAACGATAGTTTTGGTAATTTTATATAATGATTTTTAGGTTTGTATTAATATTTTTATTTATATCATTTAATGCTTACTCAACTGATTGTGAAAAACCAAAAATGCCAACTGATGATGAGTGGAGTAGCTGGCTTTCAACTATTAAAAAAGAAGCTTTAGATATAGGTATAAGTCAAAATACTATCTCCAAGCATTTAAATAATGTTAAGCCACAAAGTAAAATTATTATGCGCGATCGGTGTCAGCCGGCATCAACAATGACTTTAGATGAATATTTATTTTATACCATTACAAAAGATAAAATATTTGCTGGAAAAAATTTTTTAAAAAAACATAAAGATATATTAAAAGAAATTGGAGATTTTTTTAAAATACAACCCAGATTTATAGTAGCCGTATTGGGTATGGAAAGTTATTATGGAAGAAATCAGGGAAAAATAAATTCCATAATTGCAATAACCACTCTTGCATTTGATAGAAGAAGAAGTGATTTTTATAAAAAACAACTATTTGCAGCTCTTGAAATATTAGATAAAAATCTTGTCCCTAATGGTGAGCTAAAAGGCAGTTGGGGTGGCGCAGTTGGTATGACTCAGATGATACCTACAACTTTTTTAGAAACAGCATACGACTGGGATGGTGATGGAATAGATATATGGAATAGTTATGCAGATGCTTTTGCTAGTACGGCAAATTATCTAACTTCATTAAATAAAAATCCCTGGTCTCATAATAGTACATGGGGAAGAGAAGTACTCCCTCCAAAAAATATTTCTTCATTTTTTTTTGATTCTATAAAGCAAATTAACCCAAAAGGTTGTGGAGCAGTTAAACGTAGATCAATTCCAAAAACTCTATCTGAATGGTCAAAATTAGGATTTACAAAAATTAATGGAGATCCTTTACCTATAAGAGATGATTTAGAAGCTAGATTAATAATGCCAGATGGGATAGATGGGAGAATGTTCATAGTATATCCTAATTATAAAAATATCCTTTATTATAATTGTTCATCATATTATGCTGTATCAGTAGGTCTTCTAAGTGATAAAATATCTAATTAGTTTAATTTTTCTTTTATTTATATTTTCTTGTAATGAATTAAATCTTAATAATGTTTCTGATGTTGTAAAAAATAGCACTAATAAAATAGAGGATATAATTGATAATAAAAAAGAAGATAAAGAAGAAAAAAATCAATCAAACAATAAACAAACAAAAGATTATATTTTTTATTATGTTGGTGAACCCTATTTTATTGAAGGGGTTAGTTATACTCCAGAGGAAAATTATAATTATTCAGAAATTGGACTTTCCTCTTTTTACGGTAAGGAATTACATAATATTAAAACTGTAAATAATGATTTAAATAAAGTTACAGAATTACTTGGTAGGCATAAAACTCTACCTATTCCAAGTATGGTCAAGGTTACTAACTTGGATAATGGACTTTCTATAAATATAAAAATAATAGATAGGCATGATGATAATGCAGTTATTATTCAGGTTTCAAGAAAAGTTGCACAACTTCTTGGATTTTATAAATCTAAAATAGCTACTGTAAAAGTAGAAATACTTTCTGATGCTAGTAAGCAATGGAAGAGTGTTGCAAATTCATTAAATGAAGAAAATTTTGATGAAACTATCTCTTCTGCACCAACAGATATTGTATCTATTGAAGAAATTGATGAAATTATGGATATTAATGATGAGGCCACTTTAATTACAGAAGAACCAATTGAACTAAAATCAGAAAAAATAACTGATTTTAAATTATATTTAAGAGTAATAGGGTTTGAAAATTATGAGAGTATTCGATCAGTATTAGATAATTATGATAATAATCTAAAATATACTTCTGAAAAAAATAATTCTAAATATGAGGTAATTATTGGCCCTCTTAAAAATACAGAAGCAAATAATTTGGTTTCATACTTTATCTCAAAAGGTTATAAGGAGACTGAAATTCTTATTGAATAACAAATAAAGGTCATAATTAAGAATTATTAATATTTATGGTAAAAATTTTTAGCTTTTTTTTATTTTTTATTATTTCTTTAAAACTTTACGCTATTGATACAAAGGCAGAGCAAGCAGTTGTCATAGATTTTGATACAAATGAAGTTCTTTTTGAAAAAAATTCTAACGTAAAAGTTATACCAGCTTCAATGACTAAAATCATGACTGTTTATGTTGCATTTGATAGAATAAAGAATACCAATTTTGCAATCACTAATGAATGTAGAGTTTCTCCTAGAGCTTATAAAATGGGAGGTTCTAGAACATTTTTAGAAATAGATGATAATGTAACAGTTGATGATTTATTAAAAGGTATAATTGTTCAATCTGGCAATGATGCGTCTATAGCTTTAGCAGAATGTTTAGGTGGTACCGAAGAAGATTTTGCTAAACTTATGAATGTTTATGCAGAACGTTTAGGAATGACAAACACAAACTTTATTAATTCATCTGGTTGGCCCGATGATAATCACTATTCTACTGTCTATGATCTAGGAATTCTTTCAAATGCAATTATTAGAAGTTTTCCTCAACTTTATACATATTTCAAAATGGAAGATTTTACTTATAATGATATTAGTCAGCCAAATAGAAATAAACTTTTATATCAAGTCCAAGGAGCTGATGGATTGAAAACAGGTTTTACAAAAAAGTCTGGTTGGGGAATAGCAGCTACTGCGTTAAGGAATGATAGAAGAATTACAGTTGTAATAAACGGTACAAATAGCTCTAGATCAAGGTTAAATGAATCCTCTAATTTAATAAATTGGGCATTTAACCAAACTTCGCAACAGATATTAGTTGAAAAAGATCAATTTATTAAAGAAGTAGATGTTTGGCTTGGTAATGAGAGTAGTATTAAATTAATTAGTGCACAAAAATTAGTATCAACATTATCATTTGATCAAATTCAGCTAATGAATTCCTCTATTACATATACAAAACCTATTAATGCTCCAATTAAAAAAGGTGATGAATTAGGAAAATTAATTATAAATATAGATGGGAAGCCAAAAATAGAAGTACCACTTATTGCTGAAAAAGATATATCTCAAGTTAATCCTTTATTTAAAATTTTTGCTGCAGCAAAATACTTAATATTTGGAAGAAGTTTAGATGAAATTAAATAAAGGTTTGTTCATTAGTTTTGAAGGACCTGAGGCAAGTGGAAAATCATCTCAAATATTACTTTTATCAAAATATTTAAAAAATAATAAGATTCCTTTTTTTGTATCCAGAGAGCCTGGAGGAACTGATTTTGCAGAAAAATTAAGAAAATTAATTTTAGATAATAAATCTACAATTAATAATTTAGAAGAATTACTTCTTCTTATGGCAGCTAGATCAAACCATATCAATGAAGTGATTATTCCAAATCTTAAAAAAGGTAAGATTGTCATTTCTGATCGATTTGCAGATTCCTCATTTGTTTACCAAGGATATGTGAATAAATTTGGCATTAATAAAGCTCAAAAACTACACAAAGAACTTTTAAACAATTTTTTTCCCGACTATACTTTTATTTTTAAAATTAATCCAAAAGAAATAATAAAAAGACTAAAACAAAGAAAAGTTAAAAATAAGTATGACAAATCAAATTTACACTTTCATAAAAGTGTTATTCAAGGTTATAAAAAAATATCAAATTCAAAAAGATATATAACTGTGGATGCTTCTTTATCTAAAGATATTATTCATAAAAATATTATTAAAAAGTTAAAGTTATAATTAATGATTGAATTAATAGGTTTTGAAAAAGAGTATAGCGATCTTCTTAATAGATACAAATCAAATAATCTTCCTAATTCAATTTTAATTCATGGATTGAGTGGTATAGGTAAAAGAACTTTTCTAAACAAATTAGTTAAAAATATTTTAAATATAGAATTTAAAGATAATAATGTGGATCATCATTTAAATTTATTTAAAAACAATACTCATCCAAATATAAAAATAATTGAAAAAGAAATTGATAATAAAACAGGAAAAATTAAATCAAATATAACTATTGATCAAATAAGAAAATTAAAAATATTTTTAAATTCGACATCAATAATACAAAATTCTTCTAAAATAGTTATTGTTGATTCTGCTGATTATTTAAACATTAGTTCTGCCAATAGCATGCTGAAGATCTTAGAAGAACCAAAAGTAAATACCTATATTTTTTTACTATCAAACCAAATTTCATTACTTTTAGCA
>CACLBK010000039.1 GCA_902605135.1 uncultured Alphaproteobacteria bacterium | reverse complement strand
ATGAGGAATTCAATAATTATTTATCAATGCTCAAATTTATTCTAATTGTTGCTAATAAGCTAAAAGTGAACAGAGATGATAAAAGTTTTGTTAATATGCCAAATTATCATGATTTAGAGTCTTTATCAGCAAATCTGAGCAAAAAAAATCTTATTGATAGATTCGATTATTTAACTAATAACCAAAAAGAATTATTTAGTTTAAACCTTGATAAGAAAATATTTATATTAAATTTTTTAACTCAATAAAATGAATTTTTATATAACTACACCAATTTACTACACTAATGATATTCCTCATATAGGTCATGCTTATACAAGTATAGCTTGTGATATTATTGCGCGATATAATAAATTATTAGGAAAAAATGTATTCTTTTTAACAGGTACAGATGAGCATGGACAAAAAGTAGAAAAAGCTGCTATTAGATCAAACTTAAATCCTAAAGAATTTGTCGATAAACTTTCAGTTAATTTTATTAATTTAATACCTTATTTAGGATGTGAAATAGATGATTTTATTAGAACTACTGAAGAAAGACACATTAAAGCTTCACAAGAACTTTGGAAGAAATTAGAAACAAATAATCAAATATATCTTTCAAATTATGAAGGTTGGTACTCAGTTAGAGATGAAGCATTTTATTTAGAAAATGAATTAAAAAAAATCGATGGTAAATATGTTACCAATAATGGATCACCAGTAGAGTGGGTTAAGGAAGAGAGTTATTTTTTTAAACTTTCAGAATGGCAAGATAAGTTAATCAATTATTATGAAAAAAATCCAGAATCAATCTTACCGAAAACGAGATATAATGAAGTATTAAGTTTTATTAAAGGTGGATTAAAAGATCTTTCTATTTCAAGAACAACTTTTAACTGGGGAGTACCAGTACCAAATAATCCTAAGCATGTTATGTATGTTTGGATTGATGCATTATGTAACTACTTAACTGCAATTGGTTATCCAGATACAAGTAATAAAAATTATAAGCAATTTTGGCCCGCAACACACATTGTCGGAAAAGATATATTAAGATTTCATGCTGTGTATTGGCCAGCTTTTTTAATGGCTGCTGGTATCGAGCCTCCTAAAAGAATATTTGCGCATGGTTGGTGGACGAATGAAGGTCAAAAAATTTCTAAATCACTTGGTAATGTCATCGATCCTTATGAAATTATTAATGAATATGGGTTGGATCAAATTAGGTTTTTTTTATTTAGAGAAGTACCATTTGGAAATGATGGAGATTTTTCAAAAAAAGCAATCGCAAATAGAATTAATGCAGATTTATCAAATAATTTTGGTAATTTAGTACAAAGAATTTCATCATTTGCTGTAAAAAATAATGATTCTTTATTAAGACCAACAGAAAATTTAACTAATGAAGATCAGGATTTAATTAATATTCTTCAAAATAAATTTGATGAATACTGTAAATTTATGAATAATCAACAAATAGATAGAGCAATTAAGTCTGTCTTGGAGTTAATATCTGCAGGTAACGCATACGTTGACACTCAAGCGCCTTGGTCACTTAAAAAAACAAATAAAATTAGAATGGAAGAAGTTTTATATATTGTTACAAATATAATTATTAAATCAGCTATTATGCTCTATCCAATAATACCAACTAGTTCTAAAAAAATTCTTAATATTTTTAATTATAATATGGATAATAAATTTGAGAATTTAACTCAACTAATCAATCAAAATATAAAAATAAATAATCCAGAACCAATATTTCCAAGAATATTGAATGATTGACTCACATTGTCACCTCAATTTTAATGAATTAGCAGAAAATTTTCATAATATTATTAATAATTCAAAACTAAATAATATAACTTCAATATTATCAATAAATACTGATCCTGAAGACTTTGAAGACCATCTTAATTTAATAAAAAACTATAACTCTGTTTATCTTTCATATGGTCTTCATCCTGATAAGGTTGATACATTTAATCAAATTCAATTACAAAATTTTGATATTGCTTGTAAAAATGAAAAAGTTATAGGAATAGGAGAGACAGGTATTGATTTATATCATAGCCAAAACCACCTAAAAGAACAAACACAAGTATTTGAAACCCATATTGAAGCATCAATAAAACATTCATTACCATTAATCATACATCAGAGAAATTCTGAAAAAGAAATTGTAGATATTTTAAAAAATTATAAATCAAATAATTTAAAACTAATTTTTCACTGTTTCACTGGTTCAAATCAACTATTAAATTTTTGTCTTGAGAATAACTACTACATTTCAATTTCTGGAATAATAACATTTAAAAATGCATCAAATTTAAGAGATATAATTAAGGACGCTCCTTTAGATTCTATACTTATAGAAACTGATAGTCCTTTTTTAGCACCCGAACCTATGAGAGGTAAAGTTAATGAGCCATCTTTTGTAAAATACACAGCTGAATATTTGGCAAAATTTTTTAAATTATCCTTAGAAGAATTTGAAAAAATAACTGATACTAATTTTTTTAATTTGTTTACAAAAGCTAAAAGAGATAATTATCTGTAATGAAAATAACAATTTTAGGCTGTGGAGGATCTTTTGGATCGCCTTTAGCATGGAATAGACATGGTAATATTGATCTTAATAATAAAAGAAATTTTCGAACAAGATCATCTGTACTTATTGAATATAAAAATACAAATATTCTAATTGATACTAGTCCAGACCTTAGACAGCAACTTTATAATGCTAAGTGTACAAATATTGATGCAGTACTTTATACTCATATTCATTCTGATCATACATCAGGTGTGCCAGATATGAGAGCAATGTCTTTAATAAATAAAAAAATTATTCCAGCATATATGCCAAAAGAAATGATTCCTGAGATGGAAACAAATTATAAATATATTTTTAAAGGAGAAAAAGATTATTTACCATTTATGGAAATTAAAGAATTAGATTCTAGTATAAATTTTCAGAATGTAAATATTGAAACATTTAAGCATAATCACGGGTCAATTGATGTTCAAACATACAAGATTGGTAATTTTGCATATTCTACAGATTTAAAAAAATTTTATAATCAAGATATTGATAAATTAAAAAATCTAGATTTATGGATAGTTGGTTTGTTAAGACAAGATACTCATCCTGCTCATGCTGGATTTGATCAAATAATGGATTTCATTTCATATATTAAACCTAAACAAACTATTTTTACTCATATGACAGCTTTACTAGATGAAAAAGAATTAATAACAAATTGCCCACCAAATGTTAAACCTGGATATGATGGCATGATTATTAATTTATGAAACCTCTATCTATTGGCTTCATAGGAATTGGAAATGTTGGATCAAACCTTACAAATAATTTATTAAAATCAAATAACAATATATTTGTTTATGATAAAAATAATCAATCTTATTCAAGATTAAAAAATTTAAAAAATGAGCCTTGTAAAAATTTAAAAGAATTAACTGAAAAAAGTGATGTTATAATAACATGTTTACCTTCACCAAAGGCAGTAAGCAAAGTTTTAAAAAACATATTAAAATATTTAACTAAAAAACATATCTGGATTGAGATGAGTACTACAGATAAAAATGATATGATTAGTTTATCAAAAAAAGTAAGTTCTAAAGGTGGTAGAGTATTAGAATGCCCAATTACTGGAGGAGAGCATAGAGCAAAATCGGGCAATATATCTATTCTAGCTGCAGGAAAAAAATCAACTTTCAAGAAATGCTTCCCAATTTTATCATTGCTCGGACATGAAATTTTATATTGTGGAAAAATTGGAAATGCTTCAATATTAAAAGTAATTACAAATTATTTAGCTTCATTACATTTAGTAGGTATTGGTGAGGCTCTTAGTGTAGCAAAGAAAAATAAAATTGACTTAGGTTTAACGTATAAAGCTATAAAAATAAGCTCTGGTAATAGTTTTGTTAATGAAACTGAAACAAAGGTTATACTTGGAGGCAGTTATGATGTTGGGTTTACAATGGATCTTGTCAATAAAGATATAAATCTTTTTAATAAACTTGGAAAAAATATAAAATTAGAACTAGGAAAATATCTAAGTAAAAAGTTTAAACTTGGTATGAAACTTTTAGGAAAAAGGTCATTTAGTACTAGTATTATTAAATTAATTGAAAAAGAATCAAAATTTAAATTAAGAGCAAAAAATTTCCCAAAACAATTAATTGATAAACAAAAAAAACAAAAAGGTGTAGAAGTATAATATGCCAGATAAAAAATTATTACCTGCCGATTTAGATCCAAGAAATCCAAGTTATGTTTACAAAAATCAATATAATGAACATGTAGAAAATACTGATCAATTCAATAACTATGTAAAGTCTACTGAAGTTAAAAAAGTTTTTTCTGGAATGTTATGGGGAGAAGGACCGGCTTATATTCCTCATTTAGATACATTAGTCTGGAGTGATATACCAAATAACAGGATGCTAAAATTATCAAATGATTTAGTATCTGAATATAAAAATCCCTCCAACTATTGTAATGGAAATACTATTGATAAAGAAGAGAATGTAATTTCTTGTTCACATGGAGGAAGATGTATCTATAAAACTAAAGATAATTTAGAAGTGGAAGTCTTAGTTGATAGTTATAATGGTAAGAAACTTAACTCTCCAAATGACCTATTTGTTAAATCGGATGATACAATTTGGTTTACAGATCCACCTTATGGTATTTTATCAGATTATGAGGGATATCTTGGTGAGCAAGAATATGGTGGCTGTAATGTGTTTTCTTTTGATCCTAAACTAAATACTTTAAAAGTTATGATTGACGACCTTGATAGACCAAATGGAATTGCCATTTCTCCAGACGAAAATAAATTATATGTTGCAGATACTGGAGAAAATATCAAGCATTTGTATGTTTATGATATGATTGATGGATTACCCATGAATAGAAAATTAATTTATGACTTTAAGCCTTTTTTCTCTGATGGTTTCAGATGCGATAAAGATGGTAATGTTTGGACAAGTGCGGGAAAAGCAATTAAATGTTTTAATCCTCAAAACGAATTAATTGGTCAACTTATAATTCCAGAATTAGTATCAAATCTAGAATTTGGAGGAGTGGAAGGAAATATCTTGTACATAACAGCCACAACTAGTTTATACTCCATTGAACTAAATCAACAAGGTGCAAGATTTTATGAATAAACCTTTATCTTTAGGCAAGTGTGAACCATGTAGTGGGAATACTCATAAATTAGATTATCAAGAAATTAGTAAATTTTTATCTGAACTTAATGAATGGTCAGTTAATGATAATCAAGAAATGATTTTCAAAAAATTTAAATTTAGCAATTTTAAAAAAGCCATATCATTTGCAAATGAAATTGGAGAGATTGCAGAAACAGAAGGTCACCACCCTGATATATCTATTGGTTGGGGATATTGCTTAGTAATGGTCCATACACATGCTATAAATGGATTATCAATA
>CACLBK010000038.1 GCA_902605135.1 uncultured Alphaproteobacteria bacterium | reverse complement strand
TGATTGGAATATATTAAAAAATTTAAAAACTGATAAACCATGGTTCTTATCTGGGGGTATTAATATAAATAATATTGAGTTTATTATTAATAATATAAATCCTTTTGGTGTAGATTTATCATCTGGAGTGGAAAAAGAGCTTGGCATTAAAGATAATGACATTATAAATAATTTTATAGGGAAATTAAAAGATGCTTAAAAACACATTCAAAAATTATCCAAATGACAAAGGGTATTTTGGTCAGTTTGGTGGAAGATATGTTTCAGAGACTTTGATGCCATTAATTCTCGAAGTGGAAAAGGAATATGAAAAAATAAAAAGTAATAAAGATTTTATAAAAGAATTTAATCATTATTTAAAGACATATGTTGGTAGACCGAGTCCATTATTTTTTGCAGAAAGGATCAGTAATGATCTTGGTGGTCCAAAAATCTATTTTAAAAGAGATGAACTTAATCATACAGGTGCTCATAAAATAAATAATTGTATGGGCCAAATTCTATTGGCAAAAAAAATGGGTAAATCAAGAATTATAGCCGAGACAGGAGCAGGACAACACGGTGTTGCAACAGCGACAGTGTGTGCCTTATTCGGTCTACCTTGCATAGTTTATATGGGTGAAAAAGATATCCAAAGACAATCACCAAATGTTTTTAGAATGAAACTCCTTGGAGCAGAAATAAGATCTGTTTCAACTGGTTCAAAATCACTTAAAGATGCAATGAATGAAGCTCTTCGAGATTGGGTGACAAATGTTGAAGATACTTTTTACATTATAGGAACAGCTGCGGGACCTCATCCATACCCAACAATGGTAAGAGATTTTCAATCAGTAATCGGTAAAGAAGTTCGAGAACAACTTGAGGAAGTTGAAGGAAAAACACCAGATTTATTGATGGCCTGTATTGGTGGTGGCTCTAATGCTCTTGGACTTTTTCATGAATTTTTAGATGACTTAGATGTTGAAATGATTGCTGTTGAAGCCGCTGGTCACGGAATCAATACTGATATGCATGCAGCAAGTTTGGCTGGTGGTAAGCCAGGTGTATTGCATGGTAATAAAACATATTTGCTACAGTCAAATACTGGGCAAATTCAAGAAGCTCATTCTATTTCAGCTGGTTTAGATTATCCAGGGATTGGCCCAGAACATTCATTTTTATTTGAAGAGAAAAGAGTAACGTACATGTCAGCAACAGACAAAGAAGCGCTGGAAGCTTTTCAGTACTGTTGCAAATTAGAAGGTATAATTCCTGCTTTAGAACCAGCTCATGCATTAGCTGTATTAAAGAAAATAGCAATAAACTATAGTAAAGACAAAATTATTGTAATGAACATGTGTGGCAGAGGAGATAAAGATATTTTTACAATAGCAAATGAATTGAAAATAAAAATTTAAATGGCTAATTTAATTAGTCAGGCATTTAAAAATAAGGAAAAAAAATTGGTAACATTTGTTACTGGAGGTGATCCTGATCTAAATACCAGCTTAGAAATAATAAAAACAATTATTAATAATGGAGTCGATATAATTGAAATTGGAATGCCTTTCTCTGATCCAATGGCTGATGGTCCAACAATTCAACTATCAAGTAATAGAGCTATAAGCAATGGAATTGATTTGGAAAATATTTTTACTTTATCCTCAGAAGCAAAGAAAATTAAAAACAATCTTCCTGTTATTCTAATGGGTTATTATAACCTGATTTTATATTTTGGAATTGAGCATTTTGTTAAAAAATGCAAAGAAAATGGTGTTGATGGTCTAATCATAGTTGATTTACAGCCTGAAGAAGATGAAGATTTGATTAATGAGCTAAGTAAACACGACATTGATCTGATTAGATTGATTACACCCACAACTGATGAAGAAAGGCTTAAGCTGATACTAAAAAATGCTAGTGGTTTTTTGTATTATGTAAGTGTTATGGGTATTACAGGTCAGAAATCAGCTGACCTAAATGAGCTTGAAAATTCAGTGAAATTTATAAAAAAGTTTACTAACTTACCTGTTGTTCCTGGATTTGGAATTAAAAACTCAAGTGATGTAAATAATATATGTAGAATAGCAGATGGAGCAGTTGTCGGTTCAAGTCTGATTAAAATTATTGAAGAAAATTTAAATAACAAAGAAAAAATTTTGTCAGAAATTGATAAATTTTCAAAAGATTTAAAAAGGGGAACTAAACTATGAATTGGTTAACAAATTTTGTTAAACCCAAGTTATCTTCACTGGTAAAAAGAAGAAATGTTCCAGAAAAATTATGGAATAATTGTGTATCATGTGGAAATATGATTCATCACAAAGATTTAAAGGAAAATTTGTATGTTTGTATAAATTGTAATTACCATTTTAGAATGTCAGCAGAAAATAGAATAAAATTGTTTTTTGAAGATGGAAATTTCAGTGAAATAAGCCTTGATAAAATTTCTGATGATCCCCTAAAATTTACTGATAAGAAAAAATATAAAGACAGATTAAAAGAATACAGAAAAAAAACAAACAGAGATGATGCCTTCATACTCATTAGAGGTAGAATTAAAGATAAAGAAATAATATCTGGGCTTATGAATTTTGAATTTATGGGCGGTTCTATGGGTAGGGCAGTAGGAGGAGCAATAGTAA
Organism: uncultured Alphaproteobacteria bacterium; assembly: GCA_902605135.1. GTDB lineage: Bacteria > Pseudomonadota > Alphaproteobacteria > HIMB59 > CACPNW01. The sequence continues at coordinate 3,392 of CACLBK010000038.1, read as the reverse complement.
AAGGAGCAAAAATTGCAATAGAAAACAAATTACCTTACGTGATTGTTACATCTTCTGGTGGAGCAAGAATGCAGGAAGGAATAGTAAGTTTAATGCAAATGCCAAGAACAATAGCTGCTGTTGATTTATTAAATGAACATAATGTACCCTACATAGTAGTTTTAACTGAACCAACAACAGGTGGGGTAACGGCATCATTCGCAATGTTAGGTGATATTACAATAGCAGAACAAGGAGCTACAATTGGTTTTGCAGGTAAAAGAGTTATACAAGATACAATCAGAGAAGAATTACCTATAGACTTTCAAAAAGCTGAATATCTAAAAGATCATGGAATGGTAGATATAGTTTCTCACAGGAAAGACCTCAAAGAAACTTTATACAAAGTATTAGATCATATAAGTTAATTAGTGAAGTCTAAAACAAAACAGTTGTTAGATGAACTTGTCAAACTTCATCCCAAATATATTGATCTTTCATTAGACAGGTTAAAATTATTATTAAATAAATTAGATAATCCTCAATATCGTCTACCAAAAACTATTCACATTGCAGGAACAAATGGAAAAGGCTCTGTACAAAGTTTTATAAGAAATATTTTGTTAAAGAATGGATATAAATGTGATGCATATATCTCACCTCATTTATCTAGGTTTAATGAAAGAATAATTCTAAATAATAAGGAAGTAAGCACAAAGAAACTTTACGAAACTTTAAAATTTGTAAAAAAAATAAATAAAAATAAACCAATAACTTTCTTTGAGATAACAACTGCTGCAGCCTTTATATTATTTGAACAATCAAAATCTGACTTTCTTATTTTAGAAACAGGTTTAGGAGGTAGATTAGATGCAACTAATATAATACCAAAAAAGATTTGTAGTATTTTAACACCAATTAGTTTTGATCATGAAGAATTTCTAGGAAAAACACTTAAGAAAATTGCTAATGAAAAATTGGGTATAGTGAAAAATTGTGAGTTCGTTTTAGTCGGTAAACAAAAAAAAGAGTTAAAAGATCACATTCAAAAAAAATTAAATAAATTTGAAAATAAATACTTTTATGGGAAAGAATTTCTAGTAACAAAATCATTAAAAAAGAAATTTGAGGTAAAAATAGATAGGAAAAAATATTACTATACTCAACCTTCATTGAACGGGAAACATCAGGAAGAAAACGCATCAATATCTATATATTTTACAAAAATTATGAAAAATATGGGGTATAGATTAAATGTGAAAGAAACAAATACAGCGATAGAAAAAACAGTTTGGCCAGGAAGGTTAGAAGTTATTAATTATAAAAATAAAAAGATAATTCTTGATGGATCACACAATATTGATGGTGCTGAAAAACTGAATGAATTTTTAAAGACTAAAAAAATAAAACCTGTAGTCTTATTTGGAATGCTAAATAATAAGAAAGCGAGTTCATTTTTGGATAAAATAAAAAAAAGAATTTCCAAAGTTTTAGCAATAAATATTCCAGATGAAAAAAATTCATTTAATACTAAACAAATAAATGAAATTTGCGTTTTACATTCTATTGAATGTGAGCAAATAAAAAATATTAATGATGCTTTAAAATATTTTAGATCTAATCAGCAAAAAGTATATTTAATAACTGGTTCTTTATATTTGGTAGGAAAAATTAGAAAAAAATTATTATAAATTGGATTGTATCCATGTTTCTAATGCTGTTTTAGGAATACTTCCAACCTTAGTATCAATTAACTCGCCTTTTTTAAAAATCATTATTGTAGGAATACCTCTAATACCATATTTTTGTGGAGTCATAGGATTCTCATCAATATTCATTTTATATATTTTAACTTTATCTTCATTCTCAACAGCAATTTCTTCTAAAATTGGATCAAGTACTTTACAAGGACCGCACCATTCAGCTCCAAAATCAACTATCACAGGTAAATCATTAGATGATATATCATTTTCAAAGTTTTGATCATTTGTTACTTTAGTAGACATATTATTTATTTAAGAAATATATATTTATTATCAAGCTAAATTAAATCTAATTTTCTAAAATTGATTTTTTATCCCCAATATGTCTAATTTTAGAAGGAATTTCATAGCCTTTTATCTGATTTTTTTTTATTAATTTTGTCCAAATTTCATTCATAGGGAATATTTTTTTTCTATTATTAAAGATATTTTTAGATACAATTTGAAAGCCAGAATAATAAAATTTCTCATTATTTTTTTTCCAATTATTAACCATATTTCTTTTAAGAATAAAATCGCCTTTTTCTTTTTTTAAACCTATAAAATTAATATCTTTAGACAATAACATTTTACAGTGAGAAACATTTTGATAATTGCTGATAAAATGTTCAATATGTAACTTGTTTTTCTTTGTCCAAAAAATATCAGAATTAACAATACATATTTTTTTTCTTTTTGTGTGATCAAAAATATTTTTTACCCCTCCGCCTGTACCAAGTATTGTTTTTTCATAAACAATTTGAATAGAATAATTTTTAAAATTTTTTTCTAAATACTTTTTAATTTTATTATGTAAATAATGTGTATTTATTAAAATTTCATCACATCCAATATCTGTAAAAAAATCAATTGTATTCTTTAATAATATTTTATTTTTATACTTTAATAAAGGTTTTGGAGTATTGCGTGTCAAATTCAGCATTCTTGATCCAAAACCTGCACATAAAATCATTAAAGTAAAATTCTTCATAAATTATAAATACATTTCATAAATTGATCTTAGTTGATGATTCTTAATATTATTCAATGTTGCTATTGTTCTAGATTTGGTTATTTTTAAATAATCTAAGTATTGATTATCATTATTTATACTAAGTAATTTTCTCCATCTTCCAAGTAATCGAGTCTGTCGAGCTAAACTTAAAACATAATATTGTCCGCGAAAAGTATTTAGATTTTCAATAATTGGTATGTTATCATAGAAATATTCAATTAAATTATCATTGTAATCTCTTGTAAAATTAATTCTTGGATTTTCTAATAATGATAATAAGTCCCATCCTATAAATCCCATAAAAGCACTTTGAAAATCAATAATTCCACATTGTAAATGTGATTCATAATTTTCTAAAAAAAACAAGTTAACAAATTCAAAGTCTTTGTGAACAAAATTTTTCATATTAAAATTTTGAGAATAAAATATAGTTTCCCATAATTCATAAAATTTTGACGTTGGAAAATTTGAATTTTTTTTGCTAGGAATGTAATGACTAACAAACTCTTTAAGTTCAATTTTTAAATCTTCAAAGGTATATTCCTTTAAATTTTTTAAATTATTTAAATTTGATTCATTTTGAATAACAATTATATTATCTACAGCTAGTTTTAAAAGTTTATAAAGATTATCTTTGTTGTATATTTTGTCAAATT
>CACLBK010000037.1 GCA_902605135.1 uncultured Alphaproteobacteria bacterium | reverse complement strand
AAAGTATGATCACTATTCATACCTATTCCAAATCTCATTCTTAAAACCCTCTCTTCTCTGGGGGTTAAGGAAGAAAGTATTCTTGTTGTAGTGTCACGTAAAGAACTTTTTACAGCTGCATCAATGGGAATAAGAGCATTCTTATCTTCTATAAAATCTCCAAGAGAGCTATCTTCTTCATCACCAACAGGGGTTTCTAAACTTATTGGTTCCTTGGCTATTTTAAGAACTTTCTTTACTTTATCTAATGGCATATGTAATCTATCAGCAAGCTCATTAGGAGTAGGCTCTCTTCCAATTTCAGACATAATCTGCCTAGTTGTTCTTACTATTTTATTTATTGTTTCGATCATGTGAACAGGTATTCTAATTGTTCTTGCTTGATCAGCAATTGATCTGGTTATAGCTTGTCTAATCCACCAAGTTGCATAAGTAGAGAACTTATAACCTCTTCGATATTCAAATTTATCAACTGCTTTCATCAAGCCAATGTTGCCCTCTTGAATAAGGTCCAAAAATTGAAGGCCTCTATTAGTATATTTTTTTGCTATAGATATAACTAATCTAAGATTGGATTCTATCATTTCTTTTTTTGCTCTATTTGCAGATCGTTCACCTTGCTGCACAATACCTACTATTCTTCTAAACTCAGACAATGGTAACTCAGAAGCTGTTTGTATTTCTTTTATTTCTTCGATATTTTTATTAATTTCAATATGATTTCTATTGATAAACTTTTCCCAGTTTTTATCTTTGGTTGCTAATAAACTTTGTATCCAGTTTTTTTCAAAATTAAAATTTAAATACTGTTCTATAAAATTTTCTCGTTTAACACCTGCATTTGTAGCCATACGAAGCATTTTTCCTTCACGTAAAAGGAGTTTTTTATTAAGTTCATATAAAGCTTCCATAAGGGCTTCGATAGTTGTTGCGTTAAAATGCACAGCTTTCATTGCTGCGACCATTTCTTTTTGTATTTTTAGGTATTTTTTTTCTAAGTTATTAAAATTTTTTTCATTTTTTTTATCTACTTTGATTAATTCTAGACTATGTTTTTGAAGTTTTTTAAAAAGTTTAGTTATATCATTAAAATCATTTAATACTTTTGGCTTAAGTTTTTCCTCCATTGCTGCAAGAGAAACATTTAAACTATCATCATCATCCTCATCTTGTTGTTGTTCATCATCGTTACTATTTTCTAAATTATTTTCATCATCATTCTTTTTCTTATTATCATCCTTTTTATCGGCACCACTTTCAATTAACTTTAATGTATCTTCAAGTTTAGAATCAGCAATATCTGACATGTCATATGTAGCTTCTAAATCAACTATATCTCTTAAAAGCATAGTTCCGTCTTTAATAGCATCTTTCCAATTTATTATTGATCTAATTGTCATAGGACTTTCACAAATTGCCCCTATCATCTTTTCTCTTCCAGCTTCAATTCTTTTAGCTATCGCTATCTCTCCTTCTCTACTAAGAAGTTCCACAGCACCCATATCTCGCAAATATAATCTTACAGGATCATCAGTTTTTCCAGTTTGTTTTTTTTCTTGATTTTCACTTCCTTCTTCAGTTTTTGAAGATTGTTCTTTTGCTATAGCAATTAATTCTTTAGCCTCATCTTCAGAATAAATTTTTATATTATTGGAAGTAATCAGATCTTCAAACTTTTTTAAATTTTCCTCTAGTCTAAATTTTTTTGGGATAGCTTTTTCAATTATTTTTTTGGTATATATTCCATCAACTTTGTGTTTATTAATCAGTTTAGCAAAAATTTCTTTAATTTTTTCTTCAAATCCAGAAATTGCTTTAGGTATTTTTTTTGGCTTAACTTTTTGTAAAGATCCTGTCAGAGATTTTTTAGTTATTTTTTTTACTATGCTATTTTTAGTTTTCTTTACTGTTTTTGTTTTAGGACCTCTTGTATGCTTTTGAGTTGATTTTTTTTTGATTGGATTTTTTTTTATAGATTTTTTCTTTTTGGTTGTGCTAGTTTTTTTCTTAACAACATTTTTCTTTTTCTTTACCATATCTCTATTCTAATAATTCTTCATTATTATGAAGGTCAAAAGTGATATTTTTTAATTCGTCCCAAGTCATTGAGGATGAATTAATATCTATATCATTTAGGCTTTTATTTATTTTTTTCAAATTTGAAAGTCTTGTCTTTAAATTATTTACAGATTCTTTAATTTCTTTTGTAGCTTTATCAGGATTATATTTAAGGCTAACATAAGGAAAAAGTTGAAATATTGTAATATCCTTAGTACTTTGGTAAATTTTAGATAATTTATCGGGAAATTTAATTGTATCAATATGATCTAAATCAGCTTTTGATAACTCTGACTTGTGTATAAAATTTAAAAATTCTGTCTGATTATTATCTAATAATTTAGAGTTTACCAATACTGGATAAATCTGATCTCTTATCTTTATGTGAGCTAAATACGCTGCAAGAAAAGAATAGATTTGCTTTTCTTTTAATGAAATCGTTCTTGGAATAATTTTTATAGATTTTTGCTTACTAGAAAATGATCTTAGTTTTTTAAAAAATAAAGTTTTAAACTCATTTTTGTAAAAATATTTAATTTTACTATCTTTTATATTACTGACTAATTCATCAATATAATTATCAAAAATTATTTTATTATCTGATTTTTGTAAGTCAATAGATTTTGAAGATTCCTGAAATATAAAATCTACAATTGAAAGTGGATTATTTAAATATGTTGCAAATTTATTTAAAGAAAATTCATTGATATAGGTATCGGGGTCATATTCATTTGGAAGAATAACAAATTGTAATAATTTTGAAGGAGTTAAATGAGGTAATGACATTATAGCACTTTTAAAAGAAGCTTTTAAACCTGATTGATCTCCATCGAACATTAAAGTTGGTTTATTTACATATTTCCATGATAATAAAAGATGAGTATCGGTTAATGAAGTTCCTAGGGGAGCTACAGCTGTTTTAATATTTTTGTCATACAAACTTATCACATCCATATAACCTTCACAAATTAACATATTTTTTTTTGATCTTATAATTTGTTTAGCGTTAAAAAGATTATACAAAATATTTCTTTTTTTAAAAAAATCACTTTCAGGTGAATTAATGTATTTAGGATTTGAATTATCTAATACTCTTCCACCAAATCCAACAATTTTTCCATATTCATTTGTAATTGGGAAAATAAGTCTATTATAAAAAAAATCTCTTATCTTGTCGCTTTTGTCTAGTTTAACTACATTACTTTCAAGAAGTTCTTTATCTTCAAAACCTTGTTCTTTTAGAAATTTATAAAGAGTTTGTTTTGAATTATAAGAAAATCCTAATTTAAAAAATTTAATAGTCTTGTCTGATAAATTTCTTTTATTTAAATACCTTTGACAATCTTTATTAACCTCTAGATTATCTTGAAACCATTTTGTCGAAATTTCTAAAATTTTATAAATTTTATCATTTTTTTTATTAATATTTGAATCAAAATTATCAACTATTCTAATACCAACTCTTTGAGCTAGTTCTTTTACTGCTTCAGGAAATGAAAAATTATAAAGCTCTGTATATATTGTAAATATATCTCCTTTAGCACCACATCCAAAACAATAATAGGAGCCTAAATCATCATTTATCTTGCAAGATGGAGTTTTTTCATCATGAAATAGACAACAACACCAACTATCCTTTCCTTTTTTTATGACTTTTGTTTTTTTTTCTATTTCTTGTGAAAGAAGAATTTTTGATTTTATTAATTCAAGATCATTTTTTGAAAATGACATCAATTGCCCAGTAAAGATTTAGCTATTTTTCCAACCAAACCCATATCTATTTTTCCAGTATAGTTTTCCTTAATTATTTTCATAAGGGCACCCATTTCTTTGATTGATGAATAATTATTCTCTTGAATTATATTCTTTATGATCAATGTTGTTTCATCTTCATCCATTTGCTTTGGTAAAAACATTTCTATTACATTGATTTCATTTAGTTCCTTTTCAATAAGATCATTCCGATTCGCTTTTTCAAAAGCTTCTATTGAATCTTTTCTTTGTTTTACTAAACTTTGAAGTAAACTTAAAATATCAGAATCGGTCAAAGAGTCTTGCTTACCTCTAAGAGAAATTTCCTTATCTTTAATAGCGCTCTTTATTAATCTTAAAGTATTGATGGAATTAGTATTTTTTTCTTTGATAGAATTGTTATAATTACTTTCAATTTTATCCTTTAAGCTCATATTTTTTCACTTTCTAATAAATTTAATTTAATAATATAATTCTTCTTTTTAATTTCAACTAATCCTTGACTACATTGTTATAAATGCCTACTAACTATCATTTTGCTTCATCTAAATATAATGGAAGTTTTAAAAAAAGAACCACATATACACAATAAAACTGCAGCTCTTGTATTAGAAAATGGCGAAATCATATGGGGTTATGGATTAGGAGAGAAAAAGGCTGCCATTGGTGAGCTTTGTTTTAATACCTCTCAAACAGGCTATCAAGAAGCATTATCGGATCCCTCATATACAAAACAAATTATTACATTTACTTTTCCACATGTTGGAATTGTAGGTACAAATCAGGAAGATCAAGAGTCAAAAAAAATCTACGCTGATGGTTGTGTAATAAATCAGCCATTATCAGAGTATTCAAATTGGAGAGCTGAAAATGACTTAAATTCATATTTTTTAAAAAACAAAATTCCATGTATTTTTGGAATTGATACTAGATACTTAACTAAGAAATTATCTGTTGAGGGAGCTAAGAAGGCCGCAATTATTTACTTTGGAGAAGGTGAAAATAAAATTGAAAAACTTAAAACTCAAATAAATGAGTGGAAAGGTCTTCAAAATCTAGATTTGGCGGGGATAGTATCGACAGAGCAAAACTATAATTGGAAAAAAGGAATATGGAAAAGTGATAAATCAATTAAAAGCCAATTTAAATATAATGTCACTTGCTTAGACTTTGGTATCAAAAATAACATTTTAAGAAATCTTAATGAATTTAATCTTAACCCAAATGTATTAAACTTATTTTCTAGCTATGAAGAAATAATAGAAACTAATCCTTCAGGAATTTTTTTATCAAACGGCCCAGGTGATCCTTATGCTACAGGTAATAAAATAGTTGATGTGATCAAAAAATTAATTGATGATAATATTCCAATATTTGGCATATGTTTAGGACATCAAATTTTAGGATTGGCATTAAATGCAAAGACTAAAAAAATGTTTCAAGGTCACAGAGGTTCAAACCATCCCGTCAAAAATCTTACAACAGGCATTGTTGAAATTACTTCACAAAATCATGGCTTTGAAGTTGATAGAGATAGTTTTGGCAAAGATATAATTGAAACTCATGTTTCACTATTTGACGGAACTAATGAAGGTTTAAGACATAAGCATTTACCAGTATTTAGTGTTCAATATCATCCAGAGGCATCGCCTGGTCCACATGATAGTCATTATTTGTTTGAAGAATTTTATAAACTTATTGAGCAAAATGCCAAAAAGAACTGACATAAATAAAATATTAATAGTAGGTGCAGGTCCTATAATTATTGGTCAAGCTTGTGAATTTGATTACTCGGGTGCTCAGGCATGTAAGTCTCTCAAAGATGAAGGCTACAAAATTGTATTAATTAATTCAAATCCTGCAACAATAATGACTGATCCAGAATTAGCTGATCAAACTTATATTGAACCTATAACTAAAGAATTTGTAGAAAAAATAATCGAAATCGAAAAACCAGATGCTCTTCTACCAACTATGGGAGGGCAAACTGCTTTAAACGTTTCAATGGAACTATTTAATAATCGTATACTTGAAAAACACGGAGTAAAAATGATTGGAGCTAATCCAACAGCAATAGAATTAGCTGAGGATAGGCAAAAATTTAAAGATGCTATGAAAGAAATTGGTCTAAGCTGTCCTAAAAGTTACGTGGTTAACACTATTGAAGGGTCAAAAAGAGTAAAAAATGAATTAAATTTACCTCTTGTCATAAGACCAAGTTTTACACTTGGAGGTACCGGAGGTGGTGTTGCCTATGATGATGAGAGTTTTATTGATTTATGTAATAGGGGTTTAAATGCCAGCCCAACAAATCAGATACTTATTGAAAAATCTGTTTCAGGTTGGAAAGAATTTGAGATGGAAGTTGTTAGAGATAATAAAGATAATTGTATTATTGTTTGCTCAATTGAAAATGTTGATCCAATGGGTGTTCATACTGGAGATAGCATTACAGTAGCTCCATCTTTAACATTAACTGATAAAGAATATCAAATTTTAAGGAATGCCAGCATTAAGGTTCTTAGAAAAATAGGTGTAGATACTGGCGGGTCAAATGTTCAATTTGCAATAAATCCTGAGGATGGAGAAATTAATGTAATAGAAATGAACCCAAGAGTTAGTAGATCTTCTGCGTTAGCATCGAAAGCTACAGGTTTTCCAATAGCAAAAATTGCTGCAAAATTAGCCGTGGGTTATACTTTGGATGAACTTGAAAATGATATTACTACGACAACACCAGCAAGTTTTGAACCAACTATTGATTATGTTGTAACTAAAATTCCAAGATTTACTTTTGAAAAATTTATTGGTGCTAATTCTGACTTAACAACATCTATGAAATCAGTTGGTGAGGCAATGAGTATAGGTAGATCTTTTAATGAATCAATCCAAAAGGGGTTTAATTCTCTTGAGTACGGTCTAACTGGTTTTGATAAACCAAAACTTAGCTCAAATGATAAGAATACAATTTTGAATGAACTTAAAATACAATCTTCACAACGCTTGTTAGTTGTAGGAGAAGC
>CACLBK010000036.1 GCA_902605135.1 uncultured Alphaproteobacteria bacterium | reverse complement strand
TATCTTGATGTTGGGTTTTGGGAAGCTGGTGCTGCTCAAGCTGTTAGAAACCTAGGTTATGCACCTGGTGAAATTCTTCTTGCAGGTTTTGACTTAGTTGATGTAGTTTTCGAAGAAATGGACAAAGGTTATGTTCAACTAACAGTTGACCAACAGCCATACTACCAAGGATACATGTCAGTTCACCAATTATACTTAATGAATAAGTATGGTTTAAGTGCACTAGATATCAATACTGGTAAAGCTATGATTGGTCCCTCTGATGTTGAAACAATCAGATCATTCAAAGGAATGTCAGTTAGATAAATATCTTAACCAGGCTCTTTTAATAGAGCCTGGTTTTTTTAAAATAAAAAAAATATGAGTAAAAATTTTAGTCTTAGAAGTTTATTAGTAAGACCAGAAGTAGCAACTTTCTTGATGTTTCTAGCAATAATGATTGGATTTTATATTGCCAATGAAAGATTTTTAGATGCAAGAAATATAAGAATAGTTATGGGTATCACACCCGAATATATTATTGTTGCTATTGGGATTGCAATATTAATGATCTCAGGTGAATTTGATTTATCTGTAGGCTCAGTCTTTGCATTGGTACCTATGACCATTGTACAAATGGTGCATCAAGGGATACCACCTTGGTTTGCAATTTTTCTAGGATTAATGATTGGTATGATAGTTGGTTTTGTTAATGGATTTATTACCTTAAGATTTGGAATACCTTCTTTCATTGCAACTCTTGGAATGCTTTATATTGCTAGAAGTCTTACAACTGTAGCAACTGCAGGATTTCCACCGCCATTTCCTCATATTTTACCAAATGAATTATTCGTTTATCAATTTGAATTATTTAGAGCTTCCTTGTATTGGGCTCTTTTAGTGGCTGTTGTTCTAGGTGTTATGCTTCACAGAAGTAATGTTGGTAACTGGATCTATGCAACTGGCGGAGATCAAAACGCAGCATCTTCAATGGGAATAAAGACTGGAAATGTTAAAATGTTTTGTTTCATCTTATGTGGTTTCTTAGCTGGCTTTGCTGGAATGATTCAAACATTTAGATTGGAAGCACCACTACCATCTCAAGGATACTTATTAGAGCTTGAGTCAATTGCTGCAGCAGTTATTGGCGGTGTCAGTTTATTTGGAGGTATTGGAACAGTTTTTGGTGCCGTCATTGGCGCAATACTAATCAGATTTTTGGAAAGTGGAATCATTATGGCTAGAATAGATGCGGAATGGTTCAGAGCAGGTTTAGGTTCTTTAATTATCATAGCCGTAGTGTTTAATACTTATATAAGTAGAAGAGCAACACGAATTGGTCAAAACAAGGCAGAGGATTAAAGATGGAAGATATAATAGTTTGCGAGGGTTTAAACAAATACTATTCTGGAGTCCACGCTTTAAAAGATTTAAGCTTGAAGATAAAAAAAGATTCGGTTGTTGGTCTTATTGGAGACAATGGTGCTGGTAAATCAACATTAATTAAAATTTTATCTGGTGCACATCAACCTGACTCAGGTCATATATATTTTGAAGGTAATAAGGTTAAATTTAAATCTACAAAAGAAGCAATGAATTTAGGCATTGAAACAATTTATCAGTATTCAGCTTTGATTCCTGAAATGTCTATTGCAAGAAATATTTTTATTGGACGTGAACAGACTCAATATAATGTTGGCTCCTTTGGTTTAATGAAAACTAAAACCATGCAGGATGATGCTATGAAGGCATTAACAGATGTAGAACTACATCTTCGATCTCCAGATACTCCAGTTAACCAATTATCAGGAGGTGAAAGACAAGGTGTAGTTATTGCAAGAGCAATGTATTTTAAATCAAAAGTTTTAATATTAGATGAACCAACAAACCACCTATCCGTAAAAGAAACAAATAAAGTACTAAAGTTTGTAGAAGGATTGAAAAGCCAAGGAGTGACATCAATATTTATTACTCACAACTTAAGTCATGTATACCCAATTGCTGATCATTTATGTGTAATGGCTAGGGGTGAAAAAATTGCTGATATGGAAAAAAAAGATACGACAATAGATCATCTAACTGATTTGTTAGTGAATGGATAATTTTGGGAGGAATTATGATTAGTGATGCGCAGATAAAACAATACAATGAAGAGGGTTATACAATAGTTGAGAACGTCTTTAATATGGATGAATTAAATCCAATTTTAAATGAATTTGAAGAAATTGTTGAGGATTTTGCTAATAAAGCTTTTCAAGCAGGTAAAATTACAAACAAACATGAAGATAAAGATGTATTCAAAAGATTAGCAGCTTTAGAAAAAGATTTTAAAGGATCGTCCGTATTAATTCATCATAGAGGTGAATTAAAACCAGCACTTGCTAATTTATGGGGATCAAAAAAACTTTTAGATATGGTTGAAAATTGGGTTGGAAAAGATATTTCAGGACATCCAGTTTGGAATATTAGATCTAAAACACCTCAGACGGCTAGGATGACAGTTCCATGGCATCAAGATTCTGCTTATTTAAAAGATGGAGCAGAAAAAACTACTCAGCCTGCTGCATGGATTCCATTTCTTGATGTAAATAAACATAATGGATGTATGCAAGTTGTTCCTGGAGGGCATAGACCAGAAAAAGTTTTAAATCACAAGCTAGAAAAAAAGGATGGGTCCGTTAAAGACTCTTGGTATTTATTTATTGAAGACAAAGATATTCCTGATGAAAAAGTTGTTACTTGTGAAATGAAGGCTGGCTCTGTTCTTTTTCTCCATCAGTTAGTTCCACATCGTTCACTTGAAAATATGTCTGATGATGTAAGATGGAGTGTAGATCTTAGATTTCAAAATCCAAAAGATGAAGCTGGTTTTCATACAGGATTAGTTGATCCAATAATTATGAGAAAATCAGAAGATGAAAATTACACTGCTGATTGGAATGCTTGGTTTCAAGGATACGAGGAACAACATACCAAGTTTAGAGGTACTTCTAAAAAAGATGCTTTTGATTCTTCAGTAGACGGATCTTGGTTAGAACGTTGGGACACTTAAAAAAACTAAAAAACTAAATATGGAAGTTAATCTTGATGATTGGTACAAACCAAAAATCGATAAAAAAACTTTAAAAAATTTAAGTAAGAAAAAAGATTTACCAGGGTTACTTCATTTCTTTTTTTACTTTTTATTATTATTCACATCAGGTTATCTAGCATATCTAACTTTAGGAACATGGTGGACGTACTTATTCTTTTTTATATACGGGACAATTTATGCATTCAGTGTAGCTAATTGGCATGAAACTGTTCATAGAACTGCTTTTAAAACAAGATGGATTAATGAAATTTTTTATCACATCAGTTCCTTTATGTGTGATTTTGAAGGGTTCCGATGGAGATGGAGTCATACATTTCACCACTCAAAAACTCTTCAAACTGAAGACGATTACGATCATGAAATTCAAGTTTCAAGACCTGTAGAATTGTTAGCTTTCTTTTTAAACTTTATTCCGCTAACTGATTTACTTTATCCTCATAAACTTATTAAGTACGAAGTTTTAAAACATGCCTTTGGAAAATTTTCCCCAGTTATTGATATTACTGCACCTAAAGAAGAAAAGAAAAAAATATTATGGAACTCAAGATTATATGTTTTGATATGGGCACTAGTAATTGTTTATTCTTTTTATATTGGTTCCTTTTTACCAATTATATATATTATTTTACCAACATATATTGGTAAACCAATCTGGTTTGCTGTAAATGTAACACAACATTTAGCAGCAAAAGTAGATACAAAAGATCATCGTTTAAGTACTTATTCAGTAAGAATAAATCCTATCTTAAGTTTTCTGTATTGGCACATGGAATATCATTTAGAACATCATATGTATCCAATGGTACCTTCTTATAATTTAAAGAAACTTCGAAAAGAAATTGATTCAGAACTTCCCAAACCATTTAATAGTCTTTTTGATTTTTATAGAAGGGTTCTGCCTTCGGTAATAGCTTTAGCTACCAATCCAGATAAGTATTATAAAGTAAAATTAAATAATTAAATTACCAAGAACCAGAATTTTCCATAGACTTCCAAGGTTCTTGCTCTGGAAGCGATTCACCCTCTTGTAAAATTTCTAAAGAAATTCCATCTGGAGAACGAACAAATGCCATATGTCCATCGCGTGGAGGTCTATTTATAGTAACGCCATTATTCATAAGTTTTTCACAAACTTCATAAATATTTTTTACACTGTAGGCAAGATGCCCAAAGTTTCTGCCACCTGTATATTTTTCTGGGTCCCAATTATATGTTAATTCAAGTAACCCAGTTTTTTCATCACTGTTTTCTGCTGCTAAAAAAATTAATGTAAAGCGACCTTTTTCGTTGTCAACACGTCGCACTTCTTTTAGCCCAAGTTTATTACAATAAAAATCTAATGATTTTTCAATATTTTCAACTCTCACCATTGTGTGCAAATACTTCATATTTATTAATAAATATTAACATAATTTTAATTTTATTTTCAATTGTTATTTTGTCAAATATCCATAATGTTTACTCAATAATAATAGGGAGGACTAAATGAAGAAAAAAAATCAATTAAAAGTCTCCAGAAGAACAGTCATGAAAGGAGCTCTTGCAGCAGGCGCGGTAATGTCTGCTACATCAATTCCTTCACAGTTGTTCGCAGGTCAATATGATATTCCTGAACCATTAAAACCACTACCAACAACTGGTGGTAATATGAGATGGATTGACAGTGGAGATATGAAAGGTGTTTTTTGGAAAAAAATATTTCCAGAATATGCTGCTTCTAGAGGTATAACTATTGAATATGATGGCTTACCATGGAAAGAAATAAATAAAATTGTTCCTTTAGCAGTTAGAAACGGAACTGTTCATGATGTATTTCAAATTCCTTTGAACATGGATCCAGGTGTAGCTGTTGCGGAAGGTTGGGTTCAACCTTGGGATGATTATATTGAAAATATTGACGAATGGTTAGCTGGATTCCCTAGTGGTGTTTATTTACCAGGTGTTAATCAGTTTGATGGTAAAACTTATGGTGTGTGTTTAACAGCGAATAAAAGAACAGGTACCTGTCTTTTATACAGTAGTAAATACATGAGTGAAGCTGGTTATGATCCTCAGGCAGGAAGAATGACATATTCTGAAATTAGAGATGCTGCTAAAAAAATTACAACCAATGGTAAAGGTCAATACTATGGCTGGATCATTGGTGGTAACCAGGTAAATCGTTGGGAAGATGTGGTTCATACTTTTGGACAAGTTGCTGGAGCTCACAGTGGAAGAGGTGGATTTACAAATAGACATATCAGTTTTAAAACTGGTAAATTTGTGATTGCTTCTGATCAATACATGGAAGCTGTTGAACTTTTATTACAATTAAAATCTGATGGAAGTGCATTCCCAGGTGTTATGAGTATGAATGCTCCTCAAGCAAGAGCTCTTATGCCTCAAGGTGCTGCAGGAATGATTTTCCAAGGACCTTGGTGTATTGGAACATGGGCTAAAGATGCTCCAAACTGGGAGTATGGTATAGCAAGTGAACCTGTTCCTGATGGAAAGAAAGCAGAGCCTCTTTATATAGCTGAGGGTGGATCAAACACTTTATGGTTAAGTAAAGATAGTAAAATGGGACCTTTTGCAGGTGACTTAGTTAGATTTATGGGAACTGAGCAAGGTCAAATTTACTGGGCACAAACTGTTGGTGCAGCAGATCCTGCGATAAGCCCAGCAGCTGTTGCAAAGGCTGGTCTAACAGGACCTTCAGCGCAAGCTCTTAAAATGTTCAACGAAAATCTTCTTGTTGGGCCTAACCCAATTGTTAGAAATAAAGATGTTGGTATTGTTGCTGCAAAATCAAGAATGCCAGACCCATCTTTAGCTCTAGTTATTCAAGGCCTTTATACTGGTCAACTTAAAGGTGTCGAAGCACAGCTTAAAGATTGTAACCAAAGATATGAAGATGCACTTGATAAAGCAGTTGATGAAGCAAGAGCGGACGGTGCTAATGTAACTCGTGATGATTGGGTATTCCCTAATTGGGATACTAGCTCTAATTACGGTGCTGCAAAGTACGCTGAACTATAAAAAAAATTATTTAAAGGCGAATTTTTAATTCGCCTTTTTCTATTATGAATAAAAAATCATTATCTCAACAAATATATGAAGCCAGATGGTGCTACTTGTTTGTTCTACCATGTTCAATTCTTACAGGTATGTTTGTTTTGTACCCAATAGGAATGTCTTGGTATTTTTCATTGTTGGACTGGAGTGGTTTTACAAAAGATGCAAAATTTATTGGACTTCAAAATTATGCTGAAGCAATAAATGATCCATTTTTTTGGAATGCTTTTTCGCGTTCTTTTATTTTTATGTTCGGCACCGTTCCTGTAAAAATAATTTTAGGATTTATAATCGCTGTATTTTTAAATAATCAAGTTTTAAAGCTTTCACCTTTTTTTAGGACTATAATTTTTATGCCAGTGGTTACAGCAATTGCCATTATTGGAATTGTTATGACATTTATTTTTAGTCCATTTAATGGACCTGCTAATAAATTTTTAATGGCAACAAATTTAACTTCTGGACCAATTGATTTTCTTGGTAACCCAGATACCGTACTACCAACAGTTATGGGTGTGTATGTTTGGAAGTGGCTTGGTATTACCATGATGTATTGGTTGGCAGCTTTACAAACAGTTCCACAAGATGTCTATGATGCTGCAAAAATTGATGGTGCACAAGGTTATAGATTGTGGATTCATATAATTTTACCAATAGTATTACCTTTTGCGATAGTAATAATTTTAGTTGAAGCTGTTAGTGCTTTAAATGTTTTTCCATTAATTGAAACAATGACTGCTGGAGGACCTTTCTTTAGTAGTGAGGTAATGGAAGTTTATATTTTTAGAACTGCCTTTGTCACAGATGCTGGGACAATGCCAAGGCTTGGATATGCATGTGCTGCTGGTGTTTTTTGGGGTGTTGCTGTTTTATTTATTACAGCACTGCAAGGATTTTGGATGAG
>CACLBK010000035.1 GCA_902605135.1 uncultured Alphaproteobacteria bacterium | reverse complement strand
ATTGAAATTAGTATTGATGAATTTAAAGAAATTGAAAAATTCACAGTTATTATTAATAAAGATTTTCAGCTCAAGAGATTTAAAGAGATAACCGATGAAAAGGAAATTGAAAAAATAAAAAAAGAAAATCTATTTTTAGTTAATTTAAATTCAAATCAAAAAATACTTTTGTTTGTATCTTCTGGTAAAGTTTACACGATAGATCCAAATATTTTACCAGGTGGAAATAGTAATCCTAAATCGTTTATTTATTTTGTTGATAGTATGCCTAATGATAAGGTTACTGGATTACTTTCGTCAATTAACGAAGATCTCTTAATTGTATCAAAAAATGGTAAAGGATTTATTAGTAATGCTGTTTCTCTAGTAACAAACCAAAAGAAAGGTAAGCAATTATTTAATTTAAAAAATAATGATGTTGTAATTAAAGTATTAAATCTTACAAAAAAATATATTGCTTGTGTTACAAAGTTGCAAAAAATGCTAATTTTTGAAATAGACGCTTTGCCGAAATTACAAAAGGGTGGGGGAGTTCAATTAATTAAAATCAAGAAAGATGATTTTTTATCGGATGTTACTCAATTAACTATCAAAGATGGTTTAGAATGGAACACAGGCTCAAAGAATAGAAGGTTAGATGACATAGAGTTTTGGATTGGAAAAAGAGCACAAGCTGGTAAAAAAGTTCCTAAGTTTTTCAATAAAAATCAGAAATTTACTGATTAATTATATTTATTTAAATATATTCAACATTACTATTATTTTTTAATCATAATCTCAACCTTTTTGAATACTATAAATAAATATGCAGGGTATTTGTGTGCTTTTATAGTTGTCCTTATGGTCATTAATGTTTTCTTAGTAGTCATATTAAGATATTTATTTGGAATCAGCTTTATATGGATGCAGGAAACTTATGTTTGGATGCATGCATATATTTTTATGATTGGTGCAGGTTTTACATATCTAAATGATGATCATGTAAGAATTGATATTATTTATAGAAATTCATCAAAATTATATAAATCTATTGTAGATTTAGTCGGTAATATTTTTTTATTATTACCTTTTTTATATCTCATTTGGTCTTATAGCTTTCCCTTTGTTTACAAATCTTGGCAAATGAATGAAGTATCAAGAGAAGCTGGAGGTTTGACAATGATTTATTTATTAAAACTAGCTATTTTAATTTTTTCTTTTCTTTTATTTATCCAAGTTGTCTCTAAAATTATTAATAATTTTTTAAACCTGTATTCGAATGAGTCCTGAAATATTAGCAATAGTAATGTTTTTAACAACATTGTTATTTTTATTATTCGGTTTTCCAGTTGCTTTTACTTTAGCAGGTTCATCTTTATTTTTTGCTTTTTTAGGAGATATATTAGGAGTTTTTAATTTTAAGATGCTTCTTTTCTTTCCGCAAAGAATTTATGGCGTGATGATTAATGAAGCTCTAGTTGCAGTACCTTTATTTATTTTCATGGGAGTCATGCTGGAAAAAACAAAAATAGCAGCAAAACTCTTAGAGTCGATTGGTGATTTATTTGGTTCTGTAAGAGGTGGTTTGGGAATTGGTGTAGTTTTAGTGGGTATGTTGTTAGCAGCTTCAACAGGTATAGTTGGAGCAACAGTAGTAACAATGGGCATGCTAGCTTTACCTACAATGCTAAAAGCTGGATATGATGAAAAAATAGCTACTGGAACAATTTGTGCCTCTGGAACACTTGGACAAATAATTCCTCCATCAATTGTTTTAATACTACTTGCTGAAATGTTGCAGGGGGCTAACGAAGAAGCTGGTCTATTGAGAGGTGATTTGGCCCCATTACCAGTTACAGCAATCGATTTATTTGCTGGTGCATTATTACCTGGATTAATGCTTGTTGGATTTTTTATTATTTATATTTTGTTTATTGCAAGAATAAGACCTCAAGATTTGCCTATGAAAAAAATAGATAAACCGAGATCAGAAATTTGGAAAACTGCTTTTTTTGAAGTTTTACCTCCTATATTTTTGATACTAGCTGTGCTTGGCTCAATTTTTTTAGGTATAGCTACGCCTACTGAGTCAGCTTCAGTAGGAGCAGTTGGAGCTGCAATACTTGCATTGATAAGAAGAGATTTAAGTTTAAAAAATATTTCTGCTGCAGCAATTACGACTGTAAAAATGAGTTCTTTTGTGTTTATTATTTTAATTGGCGCCTCGATGTTCTCACTTGTTTTTAGAGGTTTCCAAGGTGATGAAATGATAAGTAATTTTCTAACAAATATACCTGGTGGTGAATATGGGGCTCTAATTATTGTTATGTTAACTATTTTTATTTTAGGATTTTTTTTAGATTATATTGAAATAATATTTGTTATAATTCCCCTTGTTGGACCTGGCTTAATTGCAAATGGAGCTGATCCATTATGGCTTGGAATTTTAATCTCTCTTAACTTACAAACTAGTTTTTTAACTCCACCATTTGGATTTTCATTATTTTTCTTAAGAGGCGTAGCTCCAGAAAATGTCAAAACATCAAATATTTATAGAGGTGTAATTCCTTTTATATTTATACAAATTTTTGCTATTCTCTTAGTTTTCGCTTTTCCAGAAATTGCAACTTGGCTACCTAGACTTATTAATTAAAAAGAGGTCTTAAAAAAGACCTCTTTTTTATATTATGTCAAATTATACTGAATCTGGAAATTTGAATGGCAAATCTCTAATACGTGAGAATTCTTGTTCACCTTTGGTAAACCATTCTTTAATCACCTTTCTAAATGACAGTAAATGATTTGATAAAGATTTAGTTTCAGCATTAATAGATCCTCTTTCAAATACAACTTCACCTGCAGCATTACCAAGAGCTACTAATACTTCATCAGGAAAAGTTTTAATCTGTACATTATGTTCATTTACAAGTCTTTGTAATGCTGGTCCATTAATAGCTTGGAAACGACTAAATACAGTCATGTTAAAAGATTTTGCAAGATCATCAATCAAACTTTGAGTTTCAGCATCCAGTGACTCCCAAGTTTTAAGATCGATTGATAAATCTAAGAGAGTTGATGGTTCATGCCAACCTGGTCCGTAATAGTATTTAGCTGCTTGATATAAACCTGCACCCAAATCTGCTGCAGGACATATCCATTCAGCTGCATCTACTGCACCTGAAGTTAATGCTGGCAATATGTCTCCTCCAGCAAGTAAAACTGGTGTAGCTCCCAACTTTTCAATAGTTCTACCACCCAATCCAGGCATTCTCATTTTAAGACCTTTGTAATCATCTGGGGTATTGATTTCTCTATTAAACCAACCACCCATTTGGTTACCAGTATTTCCCATTGGTAAAAATTTTACTCCCAAAGCATTATAAATTTTATCAGCTTCTTCAATTCCTCCACCATAATAACACCATGCATTTTGTTCCATTGCATTCATTCCAAATGGACATGTTGCAACAAATTCAATTGCATCAGAAAGGTTTGGCCAATAGTAAGGCGCTCCATAAGCTGCTTGAGCTGCTCCAGATCGAACTGCATCTAGTGCTTCCAATCCCGGAACTAATTCACCTGCATGGTAAACTTTTACTTTTAATTTTTCAGAGTAGTTATTAATATTGTCTCCAAAAGCTTGAATTGCTTGACCAAGCACTCCTGCTTTACCAAATGCACTACAGATAATCCATTCTTGATGCCCTGCAGCAATAGCCGGAGCTGCCAAAGTAGAAGCACCAACTGCAGCAGCACCTGCTACACCAGCTTTCTTTAAAAACTCACGTCTTTTTAAATTTTTTTTCATACGTCCTCCCTAGATAATATGAATCGATAGTTAAGATTTATACAAAAATACTATTTGTATCAATTTTTATTATTTCAAAATATTAACAAATATTAATAATTTAAAAGATTTTGATACATAATATATTCTAAAAACTTGAAATTCCTGTCTGATTTTTACCTAAAATCAATGAATGTATATCTTCTGCGCCTTCGTATGTTTTTACTGTTTCTAAATTAACCAGGTGTCTCATGATATGATATTCTTCTAATAAGCCATTTGCACCAAGCATATCACGAGCATTTCTAATTATGTCTAAAGATTTTTCACAGTTATTTTTTTTTAAAATACTAATTGCATTTATGATGTCTTTACCTTCATCTAAAGCTTTAGAACTAAGTAGGCATGATGCTAATCCCAAATTTATTTCTATTTGCATTTCTGATAATTTTTTTTGAATCAATTGATTTGAAGCTAAAGGTTTTTTAAACATTATTCTATTCTCTACATAATCTTTTGCAATTAACCAACATTCAGAGGCTGAACCTAATACACCCCAGCTAATTCCAAATCTTGCTTTATTCAGACAACTAAAAACTGATTTCCATCCTTCAGTATTTTCAAGACACAAACTATTTGGAACAAAAACATTATTTAAAAGTATTTGTCCTGTTGGACTAATTTTTAAACTGGTTTTATTTTCGATTGTTGACGTAATTAATCCTTCATTATTTTTTTCTAGTATAAAACCTCTTATACTTTTGTGATCTTTACCTTCTTCAATCGCCCAGATAATAAATATGTCAGCAATTGGTGCATTTGTGATCCAGTTTTTTGATCCATTTAAAATATATCCATCTTTATTTTTTTTAAATGTAGTTTTCATTGATGCAGGATCAGAACCAGCTTCACTTTCAGTTAAACCAAAGCAGCCAATTTGCTCTCCTTTTATCAATTTGGGTAGGTATTTATCTTTTTGTTTTTCAGAACCAAATTCACTAATAGGATGAATTACTAGCGAAGATTGAACGGAAATTGAAGATCTATAACTGCTATCTATTTTTTCAAACTCATAAGCTACAAGTCCATACGCTAAATTTGATGTGCCAGACCCACCGTGAGTTTTAACGGTTTGCCCTAACACACCAAGTGATCCAAATTTTGGATATAGGTCTTTATCAAATTCGTTTTTTCTGTTTCTTTCCACTACAGTGGTCTTCAATTCATTATTACAAAAATTTCTAACGTTTTTTTGAATATTAGACTCTTCTTCACTTAAATGACTTTGAATATAAAATGGATCAAACCAATTATTTTCTTTCATACAATATTAGGCAATATCATCATTTTGATGTAAATAACCACAAAAATTATTATGCAAAACAAAAATATATACATTGCTTCTGACCATGCAGGATTTGAACTAAAAACCAAGTTGTTAAAGAATTTTCCAAAAATTAATGATTTAGGAACAAAGTCAGATAAGAGTGTTGACTATCCTGATTTTGCACACAAATTAACAAAGGAAGTTCTTAAGAATAAGAATAACATCGGTATTTTAATCTGTGGAACAGGTGTTGGTATGAGTATTGCTGCTAATAAAAAAAAAGGTATTAGGGCTGGTCTTGCTAATAATTCAAAAATAGCAAGATTGATAAGAAAGCACAATGATGCTAATGTACTTGTTTTACCAGGAAGATTTATAAATACTACCGAGGCTAAAAAAAGTGTTCAGGCTTTTATTGCAACAAAGTTTGAGTCTGGACGTCATAAAAGAAGGATTAAAAAACTATGATTTCAGATTTGTTTACTAAAGGAATAAAAGAAGCGGACCCAGAAGTTTATGGCACTCTAAGCCGTGAATTAGAAAGACAGCAAAATCAAATAGAGTTAATAGCATCTGAAAATATTGCTTCAAGATCAATTTTAAACGCTCAGGGTTCTGTCATGACAAACAAATATGCAGAAGGTTATCCTGGTAAACGATATTATGGAGGATGTGAATTTGTTGATCAAGCAGAAGAAATTGCTTTAGAAAGAGTTAAAAAACTTTTCAATTGTAAATTTGCAAACCTACAACCACATAGTGGAGCACAGGCAAACCAAGCAGTTTTTCTAGCTTTACTTCAACCTCACGATACTATTCTAGGTATGTCACTTGCGTCAGGAGGTCATTTAACTCATGGAGCAAAACCTAATCTATCTGGTAAATGGTTTAATGCTGTTCAATACGGTGTAAAAAAAGATGGCAATGATAAAGATTTAATTGATTATGATGAAGTTGAAGCTTTAGCATTAGAGCATAAACCAAAAATGATAATAGCGGGAGCTTCCGCTTATCCTAGAACAATAGATTGGAAAAAGTTTAGAGAAATAGCTGATAAAGTAGGAGCATATTTTTTAGTTGATATGGCTCACTACTCTGGTTTGGTTGCTGGTAAACAATACCCGAATCCGATTGAGCATGCCCATATAGTAACTTCAACAACTCACAAAACTTTAAGAGGTGCGAGAAGCGCAATGATTTTAACTAATCATGAAGATTTATACAAAAAAATTAATTCTGCTGTTTTTCCAGGATTACAGGGTGGCCCACTAATGCATGTTATTGCAGCTAGAGCTGTTTGCTTTGGCGAAGCACTAAAACCTGAATTCGAAGAATATATTAAAAATGTAATTGCTAGTGCTAAAGTTATGGCACAAACTCTAGTTGATAGAGGATTTAGAATTGTTACTGGAGGAACTGATTCACATATTGTTTGGTTAGACTTAACGCCAAAAGGTTTAACCGGTGATAAAGCTGAAAAGATTTTAGAAGAAGTTGGACTTGCATGTAATAAAAATGCAATTCCATATGACCCTAATCCACCAAAAATAACTAGTGGACTTAGATTTGGTACTGCCGCTGCTACGACTAGAGGTTTTAATCAGAAAGACTTTGAACAAGTTGGAAATATGATTGCTGATATATTAGATAGTCTTTTACTTGAAGAAAAGGAAAGAACAGAAGTTTTTAACAAAACAAGAAAAGATGTAATTGAGCTTTGCAAAAAATATCCAATTTATAATGAGGCATTTTAAATGAGATGTCCCTTCTGTAGTAATGAAGATACACAAGTAAAAGACTCAAGACCTACAGAAGATAACACAGCCATAAGAAGAAGAAGAGTTTGTGATGCTTGCGGTTCTAGATTTACAACTTTTGAGAGAATTCAGCTAAGAGATTTGGTTGTAATGAAGAGTAATGGTCAAAAAGAAAACTTTGATAGAGATAAAATGTATAGATCTCTTTCTTTGGCATTAAGAAAAAGAAATGTAGATAGTGAAAAAATTGAAAAAATTGTAAATGCTATAGTTAGAAAATTGGAAAACTCTGGTGAAACTGATATAAAATCAAATATTATCGGTCAATATATCATGGAAGCTTTAATGCACTTAGATCAAGTAGCATACGTAAGATTTGCATCCGTTTACAAAAATTTTAGAGAAGCAAAAGATTTCGAAGATTTCTTAGGTAATTTAGAAGATAAATAATTTTTTGTGTCTCAACAAAATGTAAAGATGATTAATTTAGCTCATGATATTGCTAAAAAAAAATTTGGAAAAACTTTCCCCAATCCTACTGTAGGTTGTGTGATCGCAAAAAATTCAAAAATTATTTCTAAAGCTGTAACAAATACATCTGGAAGACCTCATGCTGAAGAAATAGCTCTAGCTAAAGCTGGCCATAAAGCTAAAGGAGCTTCAATGTATGTCACTCTAGAACCATGTTTTCATAGTTCAAAAGATGGGTCATGCACCGATCAAATATTAAGATCAGGAATTAAAGAAATATTCATATCTGCGGCTGATCCAGATATTAGGACTAATTATAAAAGTATTAAAAAATTAAAAAAAAATAATGTAATTGTAAAGGTTGGTTTAGAAAAAAATAGAACATACAATTTAAATAAATTTTTTTTTAAAAGTATTTTAAAGAAAAAACCATTTACTAAAGTCAAAATTGCAACTTCTACAGATGAAAAAATTGCATGGCATAATTATAAAAGTAAATGGATATCTAATAAATCAAGT
>CACLBK010000034.1 GCA_902605135.1 uncultured Alphaproteobacteria bacterium | reverse complement strand
CCAATTATGCCAACACTTGGAGCTGCGATTGTATTAATATTTGGAGGTCTAACAATTTATTTTGACAATGAAATTTTTATTAAAATGAAACCAACAATAATAAACATGATCTTCGCATTAATTTTATATGGAGGAGTGATTGTTAAAAAACCACTTTTAAAATATCTTTTAGGTGCTGCACTTAAACTAGAAGAAGATGGATGGAGAATATTAACTCAAAGGTGGATTGCTTTTTTTGTTGCACTTGCTGTTTTAAATGAAATTGTTTGGAGAACACAAAGTACTGATGTTTGGGTAAATTTTAAAGTTTTTGGTATTTTGCCAATTACGTTTATTTTTACGATGACACAATTTCCTTTAATTAAAAAATATCAAATTGAAGATTAAATTAAAAATTGTTTTCTCTTAGTGCTATAAATCCTGGTGATTTATTTCCCTCAAGCCACTCTAAAAATGCACCGCCAGCTGTAGATAAATATTTAAATGCGTCATTGGCTTTAGCTTTTTTTATTGCAGCTAGTGTATCTCCTCCTCCTGCTAGAGTATTTAATTGAGAATTACTTGAATAATTTTGTATAATATTTGCAATTGAAATTGTACTTTTATCAAATGGACTATACTCAAATGCACCTAAGGGGCCATTCCATAATAGTGATTTAGATTTTAATATTTCATCTGAAATTAATTTAGTAGTTTGTTCACCAACATCTAATATCATTTGATTATTTGGAATATTATTGGTTGAATAAGTCTCAATATTGACTGTATCTTCAATTTTTTTTGAGCAAACAGCATCAATTGGTAAAAGTATTTTACAATTTTTTGATTCTGCTTTTTTTTGTATCTTTTTTGATAGTTCAACAAAATCATTTTCTACTAGAGAAGTTCCAACGTTATAGTTATTTGATAGCAAAAAGGTATTAGCCATTGCACCTCCAATTACTAGAGAGTCAAAAATCTCAACTAAATTTTCTAAAACTTTTATTTTTGTTGAAACCTTTGAACCACCTATAATTGCTAAATTTGGTTTGTTTGTGTTTTCTAAAAATTTATCTAAATTTTCAATTTCTTTTGCGAAACTTAATCCTGCATATGAAGGTAAGTATTTAGTAATACCTGTTATAGATGCATGATTACGGTGTGAAGCAGAAAAAGCATCATTAATATAAATGTCAAAACAAGAAGATAATTGTTTTGAGAAGTTAAGATCATTTTTTTCTTCTTCAGAATTAAAGCGAATGTTTTCTAATAAACAAATTTCCCCAAAACCCATTTCAGAAATTTTCATTTCAATTATTTTTTGATCACAGCTATCTAAAAAATGAACTTTATTTAGATTTGATAATTTTTTTAATTCTGGACATAAAAACTCGATTGAATATTTTTTATTAACTTCTCCTTTAGGTCTACCAAAATGCGCAATTAAAAATACCTTATTTTTATTTTTAGTTAGTTTTTCTAGAGTAGGTAAAATAGCGTGTATTCTAGAATAATCCGTTATTTTATCTTCAAAAACTGGAACGTTTAAATCAACACGTACAATTATTTTTTTATTTGTGCAGTCTAGATTTTTTAATTGTTTCATTTCTATTCACATGTATATAAAAAAAATCCTAGAAATCATTGATTTTTTTTAAAAATTTGCAGTTTTATCTTTTTTTATACATATATTTGGTATATTATCATAATAACAAACTACTAAATGTAGTAATGGAGTTAAATAATGCCTTGGGATGATAATAACGTAGCAAAACTCAGAGATTTGTGGGACCAAGGTTTACCAACCGCACAAATTGGAAAGTTACTCGGTTTTACTAAAAATGCTGTTGTTGGAAAAGCTCATAGAATTGGACTTGAAAGACGACCATCTCCTATAAGAAGAACGGCTGTTAAACCTGATCGCAAAAAAGCTCGTTCCCCGGTTATGCCAAAACTAAACTTTGAAAAAGCTTCAGAACCTGAAATTACAAATAGAGAACCAACTACTTTTCAACCAGTTGTAAAAAATTTATTTAATACTTCTCCAAAGAGAGGATGTGAATGGCCTGAAGGTCATCCTGATGAAGCTGGTTTTCATTTTTGTGGCAAAGATAGATTTGAAGATAAACCATATTGTTTAGATCACTGCGCAATTGCTTACGTTGTTCCTGAAAAAGAAGAAAACGAAAAGACTGAGATAAATAATAGAATTTAATAGCAATTAAATTTCTTCCTGTTATCAGCAAAATATGAAAGAAGATTTAAAGCAATCTGTATTCACTCCTATTTTAATTGGAGGTAGTTTAATTCTCCTAATTAGTTTTGCAATAAGATCAACATTTGGTTTATTTCAAATTCCGATAGCGTCTGAGTTTTTATGGAACAGATCTGAATTCTCACTTGCAATTGCTATTCAAAATCTAGCATGGGGTATTGGAACCCCTTTGTTTAGTGCTTTTGCTGAAAAATATGGAGATAGAAAAGCAATATCCTTAGGTTTGATTCTTTATGCAATTGGAATATTTATAAGCAGCTCAGCTACAACACCAGAAGCACATCAAACTTTAAATTTATTAATTGGTTTTGGTATAGCTGGAAGTGGGTTTGGTCCAATTTTAGCAGTAGTTGGAAGAGCTTCATCGCTAGAGAAAAGATCTTTGGCACTTGGTATTACAACGGCAGCAGGTTCAGCTGGTCAAGTTGTGGGGCCTCCACTTGCATCAATTTTATTATCTTTTCTACCTTGGTCATCTGTTTTTGAAATTTTTTCAATAATCCTTTTGATAACTCTTATTCTTGTGCCAATTCTAAAAACAGAAATTTCTAATACTAACATTAATCATGAAGGGGAGAGAATAACTGATGCTATATTTGTTGCATTAAAAGATCCAACTTATTCAATGTTATTCTTTGGTTTTTTTTCTTGTGGATTTCAATTAGCGTTTATTACTGCACATTTCCCAGCATTTATTGTTGATTATAGTAGTCCAATTGTAGAGGGAAGTTTAATAAGTTTAGTTTGTAATTCTGTTGAAGGTCTAGGTGCTTTATCAATGGCTCTAATTGGTTTTTTTAATATAGCTGGTTGTTTGATTGCTGGAGCATTAGGAAAGGGATATTATAAAAAATATCTCTTATCTTTAATTTATACTGGAAGAACTATTGCAGCAATTGCATTTATATTAATGCCTATCACTCCAACTTCTGTTGCTATATTTTCTATAATCATGGGTGCTTTATGGTTAGCAACAGTTCCATTAACATCAGGAATTATAGGTCATATTTATGGTTTAAAGTTTATGGGCACTTTATATGGAATTGTATTTTTTTCTCATCAACTCGGATCTTTTGTAGGTGTTTGGTTAGGAGGTTTATTTTATGATATTTATGGAAGTTACGATATTGTATGGTGGGTTGGCATAGGTGTGGGGGCATTTTCAGCAATTATACATTTACCAATTAGAGAAAAACCGTTAACTGATAGGACTATTGTAGTTGCTTAATATTATGGATGAAAAAAAGATTGTACGAAACTTAATAATTGTAATTTTTTTCCTTGTTATTATCTATTCATTAGCAAGAGTTGGTGTTGGTTTAGATCTTAGCTTTGGACCTTACATTAAAAATTAATAAAATTAATTACACCATTCTCCTTGTTTGAATATAGGTGTTACAATGTCGTCCTTATCAACTCCATCGACATCAATTTTACCTGAGCCAATCATCCAATCAATATGAATCATACTTGAATTACCACCTCTTTGAGTGATCTCACTTTTTGATAAATCTTTTTTGGATTTGAAACATTTTGAGTAACACTGTCCTAGAGCTATATGAGAAGCAGCATTTTCATCAAATAGAGTGTTATAAAAAGTTATTCCTAATTGTGATATGGGAGAACTGTTAGGAACTAAGGCTACTTCACCAAGTCTTCTTGAACCCTCATCTGAATCAAGAACTTTTAATAAAACATCTTGTCCTTTAGAAGATTTTGCATCAACAATTTTACCTTCTTCAAAACGAACATTAATATCTTCAATTAATGTTCCTTGGTAAGATAGTGGTTTAGTTGAGCAAACTTGCCCACTAACACGACTCGCATGAGGAGTTGTAAACACTTCTTCGGATGGAATATTTGGATTACAGGTAATTCCATTTTGTGCTTCTGAAGCACCTCCCATCCACTCATGATCATCAGCAAGACCTACAGTTAAAGATGTTCCAGGACCAGAGTATTTTAAAGAATAAAAATTTTTAGCATTTAACCAATCTGTTTTATCTCTTAAATTTTTGTTATGTTTGTCCCATTCAGCTACAGGATCATCATTACTAACTCTTGATGCATGAAATATTGCATCCCCTAATTTTTTAATTGCTTCACTATCGTCAAGATCTGGGAAGACTCTTTTTGCCCATGCTTTTCCTGGCCACGAAATTATATTCCAGTTAATTTTAAATTCAGTAATTCTTTCTCTAGCTGGTTTGTATGCTACAGCATTAGCTTTATTTGCACGCGAAACTTTATCAGGATCAATTTCAGATAATAGCATAGGATCATCACCAGCAATAGCCATTCTAGCTGTGTTGTTATCAAAGGCTTCACCCATTCCATTATAGAGCCAATTTGCTGCAACATTGAAAGATTCATCATTTCCATATTTAAATCGAGACAATGTAATATCAGAATCGTTGAAAAGTGGAGTGACAACTCCAGCTCCTTCTTTGTAAGCGTATTCAACTATTTTTCTAACTAAAGGTAAGGACTCTAACGGTGCTGTAATTAAAAGGTTTTGACCTTTTTGAAGTGCAACTCCTCTTTTAATAGATAAGTGTGCTAGTTTATCAATTTTTATTGAATCTACATCGTAAAACATTAATATTATAATTAGTTTTTATATTCTAAAAAGTCTAGAGATTTTCACTTTAAAATTTATCTTTAATATTTTTATGAAAAAGAACTTAAATATTTCAAATTTTTTTATAGAATCTTTCCACAAACTCTTGTTTTTTTCTAGATATAAAAATATCAAATCTAGGCAAAAATAGTAAACTAAATTATGGATTATAAGCTTTTAGATAAAATTAATTTTCCATCTGACTTAAGAGAATTTAAAAAGAAAGATCTAAAGCAAATATCAGAAGAATTAAGAGCTAAAACAATTGAGACTGTTTCAAAAACTGGTGGTCATCTAGGTGCTGGATTAGGTGTAGTTGAATTAACTGTAGCAATCCACTATGTCTTTAACACTCCACATGATAAATTAATTTGGGATGTGGGACATCAAGCTTATCCTCATAAAATTATTACAGGAAGGAAAAAAAATATAGATACACTTAGAAAGAAAGATGGTGTTTATGGTTTTGTAAGAAGGTCAGAAAGTGAATATGATCCCTTTGGTACAGCCCATAGTTCAACGGCTGTATCAGCGGGGTTAGGAATTAAAGCCGCAAAAGATATTAATAAAGACAACTCAAAAGTTATATGCGTTGTTGGAGATGGTGCCTTAAGTGCAGGTTTAGCATATGAAGGATTAAACAACGCCGGCGCACAAAAAAAAGGTTTAATTGTTATTTTAAATGATAACAAAATGTCAATAGACAAACCAGTTGGCGCTATGAGTACATATCTAACTAGATTGCTTTCATCTAAATCTTACTCAAGCTTAAGAAATATTATTAAAAAAATTTCTAAAACCTTGCCATCAAATGTTTCAAAGACTCTTTATAGAACAGAAGAATACTCTAAAGGACTTATTACAGGTGGAACTCTATTTGAGGAATTGGGTTTTTATTATCTTGGCCCCATTGATGGGCATAATGTCGACGATATGGTTTCGGTTCTTGAAAATATAAGAGATAACAAATTTGATAAACCAGTTTTTCTTCATTGTATAACTAAAAAGGGTAAGGGATATAGTCCTGCAGAAAAATCAGAAGATAAATTTCACGGTGTAGAAAAGTTTGATATTAACACTGGCAACTCAGTTAAAAAAACAAATTTAAAATCCTATTCAAATGTTTTTGGTGAAACATTAACAAAACTTGCTAAAAATGATGAAAAAATTGTAGCAATAACAGCTGCTATGATGTCAGGTACAGGGTTAAAATTATTCCAGCAAATTTTTGAAAAGAGATTTTTTGATGTAGGTATCGCTGAGCAACATGCTGTTACAATGGCAGCGGGATTAGCAACTGAAGGTTTCAAACCATTTGTTGCAATTTATTCAACATTTTTACAAAGAGCTTATGATCAAATCGTGCATGATGTAGCAATTCAAAAATTACCAGTTAGATTTGCGATTGATAGAGCAGGGCTAGTGGGATCAGATGGTCCTACTCACGCTGGTTCATTTGATATTACTTATTTGGCCACATTGCCAAATTTTATAGTTATGGCTCCTAGCAATCAAAGAGAGTTGTCTAATATGATAGAGTTGTCTTGTGAAATTAATGACAGACCGTCTGCATTTAGATTTCCAAGAGGCACAGGGTCAGATGAGTTATTTAATAATCAGCCTACTGATATAAATATAGGTAAAGGATATATCCTAATTGAAGGTAATGATGTTGCAATCTTAAATTTAGGAACGAGACTTGAGAAATGTATTGAAGCTATTAGATTTCTAAATCAAAATAATATTTATCCTACTATTGCAGATGCAAGATTTGCAAAACCATTAGACACACAATTAATAGATAACTTATTAAATAACCATAAGTACATTTTAACAATTGAAGAAGGTTCTATAGGTGGATTTTCATCACATGTTTTACATTATGTACATAATATGAGATTAAAAAAGGACAATGTAGTATTAAAAAATTTAATTTTTCCAGATAGATTTGTAGAACATATGACTCCAGATGAACAATATCAGGATATTAAAATGGATACTAAATCAATAATCAGAGAAATTAATAATTTTTATGAAAATAAAATTATTGATATAAAGAATTTTAAATTAAAAGTTTAATTCTTAATAAAAGTTTAATTGAAACTTAGAAATGAAAAAAATTAAAATTTTAAACAAAAGTTTTTCCAAACCAATGAGTTGTTTGACTGCATACTCTCCATCAATTGCAAATATTTTAGATGGTAAAATTGATTTAATACTAGTTGGAGACTCTCTAGGTTCAACATTATATGGGATGAAGAATACTCAAGGAGTTACTATGGAGATGATGATAAATCATGGTGCAGCTGTAAATAAAGTAATTAAGAGAAGTTTAAAAGTTTTAGATATGCCTTACAAAACATATGATAATAAAATGGATGCATATAAAAATGCTAAAAAACTTTTAATTCATTGTAAGCCTGATTTACTAAAGATAGAAATTAGCAAAAAAAAATTAGTTATTTTAAAACATTTAGTAGATAAAAAAATAAATGTCATTTCTCATATAGGAGTAACACCGCAAAGTTATAATAATTTTAATAAAATTAAAATCTTTGGAAAGACTGTAAAAGAAAGAAAAAATTTATTAAAGTTAGCACAAGAATCTGAAAAACTTGGAGCTAAAGCTGTTTTACTTGAATGTATAACAGCAGATACAGCTAAACTAATTACAGAAAATATTTCGATACCTACAATAGGCATAGGTGCTTCAAAATTTTGTGATGGTCAAGTTTTAGTATTTGATGATTTAATAAATTTAAGTACAGGTGATAAAAAACTGAGGTTTGTAAAAAATTATTTTAATTTCAATAAAATTGCTGGGAATGCAGTTAGAAAATATAATCGAGAGGTTAAGCTTAAAAAGTTTCCTAGTATTAAATTTACTTTTAATTAATCTAAATCTATAAAATTTTTTTTATCATTCAAATATTTTATTAAACCTGAACCGATTTGATACCATAAACCAATTACATTTAATTTTTTTTCATTTATTAATTTATTTATAAATTCATATTCAGATAAATTTTTGATTGACTGTTTTATATTTTCCTGCTCTAGAAAAGTTATTTTTTCATTTTCTAAAAGATCTTCTGGGATGCTTTTGAAAGAAACTTTTAAACAACTTGTCCATTTATTTACATATTCAAAATTATTAAAATCATTTTTATCTTTTAGTGTTTTGTAAGCATACTCAACTCCCCCACAATTTGAATGACCTAAAATAATTAAATTAGAAATTTTTAAAACTTTTAAAGCATATT
>CACLBK010000033.1 GCA_902605135.1 uncultured Alphaproteobacteria bacterium | reverse complement strand
AATTGCTTTAGTTTTTTACCCCTTTATGGGTAAGTTAGTAGATAATTATAATAAGACTGTTATTTTTAATACTTTTTGTTCTATTAATTTTATTAATTTATTTATTCTTTATTTTATCAGTGATTTTTATGTCTATATAATTTGTGTAGCATTTTATTATTACACCATTGGAACAGTTTTTTTAATTACATTTAATATTGTAGGTAAAAAACTTGAAGGAGGTGTTATAGTTTTTGGAATTGCGGGTCACTATATTAGTGAAAATATTGGAAGTTTTCTTGGTCCAAATTTAATTGGTAATATCATTAATATAAATATTAATTATTTTTTTTTAATATTTGTTTTCTTATATTTCTTAATTGTTTTACTGTTCAATTTTAATCAAATTAAAAATGGTGGGCTCTCAGGGACTTGAACCCCGGACCACCCCGTTATGAGCGGGGCGCTCTAACCAACTGAGCTAAGAGCCCTTTTTATGCCCTATACATGTAAATTTGATGATTATTAAGCTTTAATTTTATATTGTTATATAGAATTTAATAATATTTTAACTTTTATGCAGCAACCTAGTAAATTAGAAAAATATCTTTTTGATCTTAAAGGATTTATCATAATCAAAAACGCTTTGTCGAAAAAGGAATTAAAAGATTGTAACAAAATAATAGATAAAATTAAAAATACACCTTCAGATCAATGGAAGGGAAATGTGCATAGTAAAGGAAATATAGATCAGCATGGAGTTGAACTTCAACAAATTTATGAAGCTGGTGAACCTTTTGAAAAATTAATTGATCACTCTTCATGGATAAATCATATGAAACACTTTGTGGGCGGAGAAGGAACATTTGATTATAATCATGGACCACTATTTATCGATGAAAACTTCGTAAATGTTAGAGGACCTGGAAAGGCTATTCCAGTTCATTCTGGCGCTCACGAAGGTACTCAGAGAGGACATTATAGATATCAAAATGGAAAGTTTCATTGTGGTCAAATAAACATTTTGGTAGCATTAACTAATATCAATAAAGGTGATGGAGGAACAGTTATAATTCCTGGATCACATAAGTCTAATTTAAAACATCCTCAATTTGACAGGTATAAATTAAAAAAAGATGGAAAGTATAAAACTGCTGATAGCATGATTGGATCAGAAGAGGTCTATTTAAATGCCGGTGATGCTATCTTATTTGTTGATTCTCTTTGTCATGGATCTTCGAGAAGAATTAATAAAGGAGAAAGAAGAGTTGTTATATATAGATATGGTCCATCTTGGGGATTCTTCAGGAATAACTACAGGCCCTCAAAAGAATTATTAAATAGACTAACTAAACTTCAAAGAAATATTGTAATGCCTCATGAAAAGGTAATATCTCCAGAAATAAATTAAAGGGACGCAAATTCTAAATAGTCGTTGTGTTTAATAAAATCTTTCATTTGATCATCATATTGATCATTGAAACGTTTATATTCATCTCTGGCAAAAGGTTTTAGATTAAAATTATTCATTTCTTCTCTTGCAATATCTTTTTTAAGCAAACCAAGTCCATCTAAAACAGGATAGTATAATTGTGACTGAACATGTGGTAACCCTGATAGATATAATTCAAAATCACTCATCCTAGGTAGTTGGTTGTTCCATTTATTAATTAATTTTAAGGTATCTTCATGGATACATTCATTTTTTATAAATTTCCAAAATTCACTATCCTCCCTATTTGAAATATAATGTGTATTCAGAAATATCATGAAGTCATCAAATTGATGTCCTACTCTTTCATTAAATTCATCAATTACTTTTTCATTATTAAAATCCATTTCTTCTTTAAGATAATCGGTTGCAAATAAGATCATTTGTATCAGAGTACTATGGATTGAAGTAGCTTCTAATGGTTCAAGGAAGCCAGACGCTAATCCAATGGCAATACAATTTTTTACCCATGATTTTTCTATTCTTCCAGAAGTAAATTTTATGTCATTTCTCGGTTCGATTTCGTGTCCTAAAACTTTCTCTATTTCAATTTTAGCTTCTTCAGGACTAGTAAAATAATCACAATATACATAACCAGCACCAATTCTTTCTTGAGTTGGTATTTGCCACATCCAACCATTTTTTTGTGCCCAAGCTAAAGTATAATTACTAATATTTTTTTCATCTAATTTTAAAAAAAAAGGCATAGCTCTATTTACTGGTAAATTTTTTTGATAAGATTTCCAACCAACATTAAATATTTTGTTAATGAGAAGTTTTCTGAAGCCTGTACAATCAAAGACTAAATCTGTTTCAATTTCTTTTCCACTTTCAAAATGAAGTTTTTCAATTTCTCCGTTTTGATTTAATGATGCATGAGTATAAACTTCATCTAGAATTTCTATATTTTTAGATCTTTTTCTTAAATAGTTTCCAACAAGGTTATTATCAAAATGATAAGCATAGAAAAAAGGACTCTTTAAATCTGGTCTATTGTTTTCAAAATTAAAGGGAACTTTATTTTTTTCCATTAGTTTTGTATGCAAGTGTACATCAGCAACTGATCTACCCGCAGCAACAGCATAAACATTTAAATATTCAAAATCTTCAGGAACTTTTTTAGAGGCTAATAAGTGTGGATCATCAATAGGTCCATAATATTGATGATTTAGTTCTTTCCAATCTTTATGGACAATTCCAAATTTTAAGGTTGCTTTTGTTTCTTTTAGAAAGTCTAATTCATCTAAGTTATATCTTTTTAAAAAATCATAAAATATACCTGTTGTCCCTTCTCCTACACCAATTATGGGGATACTAGAAGGATCAACAATGGTTACTTTTATATCTTGTTTGTTTGCATAAAAAAAATCACTAAGAATATATGCAGAAATCCAACCGGCAGTTCCCGCACCAAGAATAGTAACATTTTTTATTTTTCTCATTAAAAAATAATATCAAAAGCAGATTTTATTAAATTCTTCGTATAATCATTCTGTGGGTTTTTTAATATATTTTTTGCCACACCCTGCTCTAAAATTGATCCATCTTTCATAACAATTAAATTGTGACTTATTGATCTAATAACTCTTAGGTCATGACTAATAAAAATATAAGTAGTTTTA
Source organism: uncultured Alphaproteobacteria bacterium (assembly GCA_902605135.1). Classification (GTDB taxonomy): domain Bacteria; phylum Pseudomonadota; class Alphaproteobacteria; order HIMB59; genus CACPNW01. The sequence continues at coordinate 5,667 of CACLBK010000033.1, read as the reverse complement.
TGATTTTCTTGAAGCTGTAGCAATAATTCTAAAATTTGTTTTTGAATAGATAAATCAAGTGCAGATGTAGGTTCATCTAAGAGCACAAATTTTGGGTTTAAAACAAACGATCTTGCAATAGCAATTCTTTGCCTTTGTCCTCCAGAAAACTCATGGGGAAATCTAAGCATAGAACTGGGTTCTAAACCAACTTCATTCATTATATTTTCAATTTTATTTAATCGCTCGTTTTTATCTTTTACATTCAGCGCTACAATTAATCCTTCTTCAATAATTTGTTTAACTGACAATCGAGGATTTAAAGATGCGTATGGATCTTGAAAAACAATCTGCATTTGATTTCTAAATGGTTTAAATTGCTTTCTAGATAAATTATCAATTCTATCTTCAAAGAAATTTATTTTACCCTCTACTTCCGTGTTAGATTCTCTGTCGACTAATCTTAATAAAGTTTGACCTAAAGTAGTTTTACCGGATCCACTTTCACCAACAATTCCAAGAGTCTCACCTTCTTTAAGATCGAGACTAATATTATTAACAGCATTAATTGATAAAACTTTATTTTTACCTGAAACTTTTACTTTAGTATTAAAAGTTACATTAAGATTATCTCCCGCAAGTATACTTCTTCCATTCTTATCATAATATAAATCTCTTTCTTCTGGTTCTGAAGATAATAAGTGTTTTGTATAATTATCTTTTGGATTTTCAAAAATTTCTTTTGTTTTTCCAGTTTCCTTAATACTTCCATTATACATTACACAAACTCTATCACTAATTTGTCTGACTATTGTAAGATCATGTGTAATAAACAAAATTGACATTTGATATTTTTTTTGAAGACCTTGGAGTAATTTGAGAATCTCTGTTTGTACTGTAACATCAAGAGCGGTAGTTGGTTCATCAGCAATAAGTAAATCAGGATTATTAGCTATAGCAATAGCAATCATAACTCTTTGCCTTTGCCCTCCTGATAATTGATGTGGGTACTGCGATAATCTAGATTCTGGTTCTGGTATTTGAACTTGTTTTAACAATTCTAAACATTTCTCTTTAAGCTCTTTATCTGAAAATTTTCCATGAATTTTTAATACTTCACTGATTTGATTTTCAATTGTGTATATAGGATTTAACGAACTCATCGGTTCCTGAAAAATCATTGAAATATTTTTTCCTCTAATATTTTGATACTCTTTCTCTGAATAAGAATTTATATTTGTTCCATTAAATTTAATTGAAGTTTTGTCAGATATTACAGCGTTCTCGGCAAGTAATCGAATGATCCCTCTGGCTGTAACTGATTTTCCAGAGCCACTTTCTCCAACCAATGCTAAAGTTTCACCTTTTTTAATATCAAATGATATTCCATTTACTGCATTAACTTCACCACTATCAGTATTAAATTTTACAAACAGATTTTCTATTTCAACAAGATTGGTCATTATTTTTTAGTAGTTGTTGCATAAGGATCAATTGCATCTCTCAAAGCATCACCCAAAGCATTAAATCCTAAAACTGAAATTAAGATTGCAAATACGGGACTTAGGACCCACGGGTAACTCCCAATGGTTCGCAGATCTTGAGCAGAGTTTAATTGTAACCCCCAACTAACAAAAGGTGATTGAATCCCAAGTCCCAAAAAACTAAAAAAACTCTCTGTTAAAATTACTGATGGTATTAATAGTGACACACTAACTATGACATGACTTGTAACATTCGGAAGTAAATGTCGATAAATGATTCTTAAATCATTTGAGCCTAATGCTTCAGCTGCTTTAATATAATCCAATCTTCTTAGTGATAAAGTTTTTCCACGAACCTCTCTGGATAGCTGCGCCCATCTCAATGATGATAAAATGAATGCCATAAAAATAAATATTAAAAATGGATCCATCTGTCTTGGAAGTATTGCGACAAGGGATAAGTATAATGGTAGATCAGGAAAGGCTAAAGCTAGTTCTGTCACCCGTTGTGTAGCAATATCAAATTTTCCTGCAAAATAACCAGAACTTATTCCAACTAAAATACCAATGAAAGTGGTAATACTAACTACTATTAGAGCAAATAATAATGTTACTCTGCTTCCTTTAAAAATTCTTGATAGCATATCTCTACCATAAGCATCAGATCCAAGGAAAAATACTTTTGATCCATCTTTAGTGGTAAATAAGTGAAAATCTAATTTCATTCCAAGAAAATTATATTTCCACCCCCTTGTAAAAAAATAAAGATAATTTTTTTGTGAATAATCTGTCTCCATTATCGGTTCAAATGTATCAGGATCAAAAGACTCATTAAAACCATATGAGAATGGTCTTAAAGAAAAATTATTTTCTTCATCAAAAAAGTGAATTCCCTGCGGTGGATAAAATACTCTATCACTATCTCTTGCTGCAGGATCATAAGGTGATAAAAAATCTGCAAAAACTGCAGAAAAAATTAAAAAACCTACAAAGACTAAACCAAGTATTCCAACTCTATTTTTTAAAAATCTTTTTTTGACAAGAGAAAAATATGAATTTTGCAAGTTAGAACTAATTTCCATAATATTTAATTCTGCCTTACGCGTGGATCTAAAATGGCCAGTAAAATATCTGCAATAATATTTCCAATTATTAATATTACTGTCAAACAAAATAAAATTGCAGCTGTAGTATAAGTGTCTTGTCTTTGAATGGATTCTACCAAAAGTGGTCCTGCAGTTGGAATGGATAAAACAATTGCAGCTTCTAGTTCTCCCATTAACATATAAGGTAAAGCAATACCCTGAAACATAACAAGAGGGTGTAAAGCATTTGGAACTGCATGACGATACAACGTTTGATTTTCAGATAAACCTTTTGCTCTTGCAGTTTCAATATACTGCATTCGCATTACATCTAATAAATTTCCACGCATAACTCGCATGTTATAAGCAAGCCCTCCAATAATTGCGATTAGAAATATTGGCCAAATATGAAGTATACCATTCCATAACTTTGCAAATGACATTGGTTGAACTGCGTAATATGGTGAATACATAGAACCCGTGTTGTCAGAATTTAAAACAATTGCTAACCAATACATAATTAAAAGTGCTAGGAAAAAACGTGGAATTGTCATACCTAAAAAAGCGAACACAGTAGCTACATTATCACCTAACTTGTTTTGATTTTTTGCTGCATAAATTCCAATAAATACACCTATAGTTGTTGCAAAAAAATGACAAATTAATGCTATTACTAATGTTCTAGGCAATCTATCAGCTAACATTTCACTTACAGGTTTGTTGTAGTGCATTGAAAAACCAAAATCAAAATTTAGAACAATATTTTTAATCCAATTAAAATATCTAATTACAACTGGCTCATTCAGACCATATTTTTCTCTCAATGATTTTGTAAGTTCTAAAGCTTGTTCTTGTGTAATATTTGCTAGAGCCTTAGTTTGACTAACGTACCACGTTGCATAATCACCTGGCGGTAATTCGATAATAAAGAAAATAATTATACTAATTACAAAAAGAAGTGGAAGTGAATAAAGAATTCTTCTGATAATAAATGAAAACATATTTTTTTAAAATGTAAGGGGCTATGTTAGCCCCTTACAAAAAGATTTATTAATCAATACCAGGAACTCTTCCTGGAAATAATTCATCTAATTGATCATATTGATAAACCCAGAATTGTTCACGGATAACTGTATCTTCAGCCCATTGATAAGCGAGAACAGGCATTCCATCAGCTAAATTTTGAATTCTTTTATTTATCAAAAGAGCTGTTGGATACTGAACTATACCAGGTTGATAGACATTTTCAGTGAATAATTTCTGATATTGAGACATCAATTGTTTTGCTTCATCTCCTTCAACACCGTCTCTCCATCTTTCAAGAATTTGAACTATTTCTTGTTCAAATGATTGCAATTGTTGAGGGTGTTCATCAGTTCCTAGATGAGGAGTAAAAGATGAAGTTGTTATAGGGCCTAGTTCTTCCCAATAACCTGAGTTTGGAAAAGCATACTCCTGTTGAGCTCTGCTAATTATCCAATCATACTCACCTGATTGTCTTGTTGGTTCTGTGTCCTCCATTGGTTTAACATTTACTTTAATTCCAACTTCAGACATCATAGTGGCAAGACCATCACCAATTAATTTCTCGTTTTCACTATCCTTATTTTGCGTCAAATTAATGACAAGGTCTCCTCCTCCGTTAGGAAGGTTTCGAACACCATTACCATCAGTGTCTGCAAGTCCTAAACCATCTAGTAGAGCATTTGCCCCTCCAGGATTATAAGGAAAAAATGATGTAGCGTCTGGATCAAAGAAGGCACTATCTCGTGCCATACCACCAGCATAAACAGTAGCAAATGGTCCTTTGGACATAGCATTCGCAAATGCTTTACCATCTATTGCGTGCTGAATAGCTTTCCTAAAATCCAAATTTCTATTTAGATCTCGAATAGCAGCCATCTGATCATCTAACACACCTACACCAATCGCTTGATTCATATAAAGATGATATCCCATAGTTCTTCCACTAAATGAAAGTCCTGCTTGCGCGTCTTCACTCTTAGATTCTTTGACAGCTTCTAAGTATAGAGGAACATTCTCCATATTTGAGAAGTCAGCGTTACCAGCTAAGGTATCAACTGTTCTTTGGCCCCATGTTTTTAACTGGAACACCATCTCGTTCATATACGGAAGCTGTTGCCCTTTACTGTCTACTTTCCAATAATATGGGTTTCGACGAAGTATAACGACTTCATCTTGTTTATATTCGACTGCTGTCCACGCTCCCATACTTACCCAAGGTAATCGTCCAGCTGGAAACGCAGCCACATAATCATCATAAGATGTACCATCGTACTTGGGGTGGTGCTCTTTAAGTAAGTGTGAAGGTCCAGGGCATCCGTTTATATATGCCATAGAGTGCAAATTAAGTTTTGGTTCATTTTGTGGAAACGTCCACTTAATTTGAGTTGGACTTAATATTTCTAAAGTTGTGCCTGCACCCATAGTAGTAGCATTCATTCTTGTTGGAACATTCTCATCGAGAACATTGTCTTCCCACCAAAAACGAACATCTTCAGAATCAAAAGGATCTCCATCAGACCATTTAGCACCATCAATAAGATTCATAGTTAATGAATTTCCATCCCATTCCCAATCAGTTGCTAGATTTGGTAAAGGATAAGAATCTTCTGCTTTTAATCTTACCATAGGACCATTTCTTGTTAGACATTCTTGAACTGTATAGTTAATTCCACCCCATCCTTGATGTTGTGAAGCTGTCCAGTTCCATCCTTCTGGTCTTCCTCCAATAGTATGTCTAAAAGTTCCTCCATAGCGACCAATACCATCTGGCATTGCATCACCATTAAAAACTAAAGGTTTTTTGGGCAAACGTTCCCAAATTGGTGGTAGTTTTCCTTCTTGAACAAGAGCGCTTATATAGTCTGGTTCATATAGAAATTCAAAGTCTCCAATATCTTGATAGCTCATCAATTCATCTCTTCCGACAAATTGAACTTCTTGCATATTTTCAATTGCAGGTGCTGACGGTAGTGCTGTTGCACCATCTGGTCTAGCAGATACATTTGTACTAGTTAATGCAAAAGTAGCAGAAGCTACGCTAGCAAGTAATGTGGATCTAAATTTATTTTTTTTCATCATTCCTCCACGTAATA
>CACLBK010000032.1 GCA_902605135.1 uncultured Alphaproteobacteria bacterium | reverse complement strand
TCATACTTTCTATATAATTTTTCTGATCATAACCAATATTTTGGATTTTTAGCTTTCGGTGGATTTATTTTTTTTTACTACATATTATCTTATATTCACTATATCAAAAAAACTTTCTTAAATATTCGAAATTATTTTTCATTTACATTAATTATGATAATAATTTTTGGATGTTTTGCTCAAAATTTTTTTACAAATATTTATTTTGCAGTTATTTTTTCATTTTTAATTAATTATTCTAAAACTTTCAATTATAAGTAAATTGCTATACTTAACATATATTTAAATTTGTCTTTATTTAATTTAGAATAATGGATATTGAAAAATACAATACATTTATATTTGATTTTGATGGTGTAATTGTTGATTCTAATTTTGTAAAAAAAGAAGCTATTCATAAATCAGTTATAGATTATACTGATATTGAAAACTCAAAAAGGTTTGTTAAATATTTTATAGATAATAGCGGCATTCCAAGAGACATAAAGATTAGACATTTTTTTCCAGAAAATATTTCTTTAAAAATTAAATATAAATATGAAGATATCTTGAGAAATACATATAAAAATTCAAATTTAATACCAGGAGTAGTATCTTTTATAACTAAACTAAAAAAAAATAATAAGAACATTTTAATTATATCTGGAGGTGATCCTAAAGAAATTAAATCAATTCTTAAAATAAGGAAAATTGATCATTATTTTAGTCATGTCTATGGTGGTCCATTAACTAAAGAAGAAAATTTTAAAATATCAAATCCAAAAGAGCCAATTATTTTTTTTGGTGATAGTAAGCATGACTACTTAGTTTCCTTAAATTTTAATCTAGATTTTATTTTTGTTTATGGATACACAAATCAACCAAATTGGAATAAACTTATCGATATTAACCAATGTAAAGACATTATTAAAGACTTTGATAATATTTAAATATAAGTATAACTAATTTATGAGGATTGGAATAAATGGTTTCGGTAGAATAGGAAGAGCTCTTTACAGAGTAAATAATTTAGATCCAGATATTAATATTGTAGTAGTAAATGATATTAACCCTGATACAGAAAATATTTTTTATACTCTTAAATATGACACTCTTTATGGAATGATAGACAATATAAGTTTAGATAATAGTTATATAATTAATAGCAGGCACAATAACAAAACAAAAATAATCTCAAATAAAAATATAAATGAAGTAAATTGGTCTGAATTTAATTTAGATTATATCATCGATTCTTCAGGAGTGGTTAAAAGTGTTAAAGATTCTAAAAAATTAATTGATAAGAATGTAATCAAAAAAGTTTTTTGTACTTTTTCTCCTGATATAGAAGATTTTACTATGGTTCTAGGAGCAAATGAAAATGATTTTGATGTACTAAAGCATAATCTTATATCTACATCTATATGTGACGCATCTGCTCTTGCACCTGCTTTAAAAGTTATAAATGACTTATTTGAAATAAAAAATGGATATGTAACAACTCTTCATCCTTTATTATCTTATCAAAACTTACTTGATGGACCCTCCTCGTCATGGTCTGTTCCAGGTGATATTTATCATCATTATGCACTTGGAAGATCCATAATTGGGAACTTAATTCCTAAGCCTACAACTGCACTAGATGTTGCATTAAAATCAATTAATGGAATTGATGCAAAAAAGATGGGATGTTTTTCCTATAGGACACCAACTTCAATAATTTGTAGCGCTGATCTATCATTGACATTAAAAAAGAAATCATCGAAATCTGAAATTATAAATTTATTTACAGATTTACACAAAAAGCAGAAATTTAATATTTTTCAAAATATATTCGATCCACTTGTTTCTCTTGATTTTTTAAGAACTTCATACTCCTGCAATATAGATCACAGATGGACAGATGTTTTAGATAATCATTTGTTAAAATTAGTTTTTTGGTATGATAACGAATGGGGATATGCAACAAGAGTAATTGATATAATAAAGTATGTAGATTCAAAAATTAATGAATAAAATAAATATAGTAATTCCTGTAAAAAAAACATCTGATAGAGTAAAAAATAAAAACTTTAGAGTGTTTCATAAAAAAAAATCTCTGTTTCAATTATTAATTCAAAAATTACAGAAATCTAAATATGTGAAAAATATATTTATTTCTTCTAATAAAACCTCAATAGAAAAAGAAGTTAATTCTATCGGTTGCAAATTTATTTATAGAGAGGATAAATATTGTAATAATGTTATACCATGGAGTGAAATGATCTATCACACTGTTAATTCTTTACCTATAGATATGGAGGATGATTTAGCTTGGTGTCATACAACAACTCCTCTTTTTGATAGATATGATGATGCTTTTAAAACTTATTTTAAAAATTTAAAAAGTAAAAATGATGGTTTAGTAGTAGTATCATCTTTTAATGAATTTATAGTCAATGAAAATAAAAAACCAATTAATTATTCATGGGGGCCTTGGCACCAATACTCTCAGAATTTAGAAAAACTTTATACAATAACAGGGACAATGTTTGCATCTAAAAAATTAAATTTCCTTAAAAATAGATACGTTATCTCCAAAAATCCACTTTTTTATGAAATAAGTAGATACGAATCTTTAGATATTGATGACAATTACGATTTTGAATTAGCAAAACTTTTAATTAAAAATAAAACATTGAAAAAATATGATTAAAACAAATTACTTAAAAGAAAAATTAATGAAAGACCTTCCGGTCATAGGAACGTGGGTTGTGGTCCCTTCAATAAATAATATTGATATAATAAGTTCATCAGGTATTGATTTTGTAATTATTGATAGAGAGCACGGACCAATTACGTTTGAAACTGCTCAAGAAATGGCAATAGCATGCCAAGCTAGAAATATATCACCATTAATGAGAGTTGGTGATATTGAAAAGTCTTTTATTCAAAATGCATTAGATATTGGAGTGCATGGTATTCAAATTCCTAACATTGAAACTAAGGATGATGCTTTAAAAGTAGTAAATTATTCTAAATATCCACCAATTGGAAATAGAGGGTTTTCTCCATTTACTAGAGCTGGCGATTATACTAATTTAAATTCAAAAAAATTATTAGACGAATCAAACAGCAATACATTGGTAGTATTAAATATTGAAGGCAAAGATGCTATTAAAAATATTGATGAAATAGTTTCGGTAAAACACGTAGATATAATTTTTGTTGGTTTATTTGATTTAAGTAAAGAACTAAATATACCTGGTGAAATAGAAAATCCTAAAATTTTAGATGCTTTAAAATTGATTGCAAAAAAATGCCAAGACAATGGTATAATCGTAGGCACAATTGCAACTAACTTAGATCAAATTGAACAGTTTATAGGAATTGGACTCAAATATATTGTCTATGGAGTAGATTGTAATATTATTAAAAGTTCATACGAAAATGTAGTAAAACATTTTAGGCAATTTTAGTTTTTATAAAAATATGACTAAGGTTTATATTACTGATTATATATCTAATCCAGATGTAGAAAAAAAAATACTAGGCAAAAATTTATCTACTAAAATACATAATAATGTTTCTATATTACTAGTTTGGCACCAAAAAATAAATAAAAAATATATTGATAAATTTCCAAATCTTAAAGCAGTGATAAGATATGGGGTTGGTTATGATAATATTGATTTAAAAGAATTAAAAAAAAGAAAAATAATTTTTTGTAATACTCCAGATTATGGCGTTGATGAAGTAAGTGATACGTCAATTGCAATGATTTTAAATGCTGTTAGAGGAATAAATGAGTATAATATTTGTGGAAAACTACTGGTAAATAATTGGCAAGAAAATACAATAAAATCAATTAAAAGAATTTCAAATCTTAACCTTGGTGTTATTGGAGCAGGTAGAATTGGAAGTTTAGTTTTATTAAAAGCTAAAGCTCTAAATTTTAAAACTTTTTTCTATGATCCGTATAAAGAACATGGTTATGAAAAAACACTTAATTCAAAAAGATTTGATAAACTTGATAATTTGCTGACAAAATGTCATATAATTTCAATTCATACACCTTTAACAAATGAAACTCAGGGACTTGTAAATAAAAATTTTATTAAAAAATTAAAAAAAAATTGTATTTTTGTAAATACAGCAAGAGGTGAGATAGTTGAGAATTTAGATTATTTGTACGATGGTTTAATTTCAAAAAAACTTTCTTTTGTAGCTTTGGATGTACTGCCTAACGAAACTGTACCAATAAAAAGTTCAAAATTAATTAATGCTTGGAAGAATGATAATAAATTAAGTGGCAAAATAATTATCAATCCACATGTATCATATTACTCAAAAGAAGCATTTTTAGAAATGAGAAATAAAACTGCCCAAAATGCTCTAAGAATTTTAAAAAAGTTGAAGCCTAAAAATATAATTAGTTATGAATAAAAATAATTATGACTTACATAATGTAATTGTTGTATCCTCAATCTTTCAAGCAAAGAGATTAAAAATAGACAATTTTAAAATTCCAATATTGTGTATGAACGCGAGTATATTCTTTTTTTTAAAAAAAAAAATAATCAATTTTAAAGAATCAAACTTAATTAAATTTGAATTAAATAAAGATGAAGAAGAAGAAATAACAAGAAATTCTTCAGTAGAATATTTAAAAAATATAAATAGTTTTAAAAGCTACTCAATATCACTATCATCTATTGAAACTATAAAGGTTTTACTGCTCCAAAATTTATACTCATTAAATGCAATTTTTTTTTTTATAAATAAATTTAAAGGTTATTATTATTATAAGGGGGAGAAATTAGAATTCACAAATTCTAAAGAAATAGTAATCGATAGTATATTTTCTTCAAATCAAGAAGAAAACAACTTTAAAAGAAATAGTCAAATAAATTTTAAATTTAAATCTATTATTATCTTAGTAAATAAATTTATTTTTTTTCTAAATAGAAATAAAAAAATGATCTGGATAATTGCAAAACAGAAACCAATTGATATTTTTTTAAATAAATTAAATAAAAATAAAAAAAAAGATAGAATTTTTTCTTATTATTATTACAAAAATAATAAATTTTTAATTATTAAAATATTTAAATCAATATTTTTTTCCCTAATAAAAAAAAATCTAATTCCAATTTTTCCAGTAAGAAAGAAATCAAATATTGATGAAAGTAAAATTAAATCAATAATTGTATTATCATTGAATAATCAACTAAAAAAATTTAGTGATATAATTTTTAAAAATATAATAAATTCTATTAAAGATGCAAACTCAATTGAGAGATATACTTATGAATTGTTAGGTATTTATAAAATACATTTATTAATTTCTGATCAGATAAGATGGAAGGATGGCACTGGAGTAGCAGCTGCTTGCCAAAGAAAAAATATACCAGTTTTTCTAATTTCACATAATACACATACTATATCTAATACTAAGCTATCTGAAAAAATTCAATTTCAAAATTCAAATGGACTTCTAAATAGTGAATTATCTACATATAATATTATTCAATCTAAACAAGCATATCTATTTTATAAAAAGTATTTTGAACAAAAAAAAATAATAAAATCAAGCCCTATAATGTGGGGGTACTATAATTTTCATAAAATGAAAAAAAATGAAAATTTTACAATAGTTATAGCTGATACAATAAAAAGATTTTATACTATACCTTTCATTTATGAAGACTCATTTGGTTATATAAACAATATAATAGAAATTTTGGATAAATTAGAAGAATTTGATAATATTAAAAAAATTATAAAGTTTAGACCTAATGAAAGTTTAAACTCTCAAGTAATTTTTGATATAGTAAAAAAATACAAAAACACATATGTCTCTATAAAAGAGAGTTTTCTTGATATTATTAAAAACTCAAATTTATTAATCAGCCATTCGTCAACTACAATTGAAGAAACTTTAAATCTAAATATCCCAGTAGCATTGTATGAAGGTAAGAATAAATATCAGCATATATGCGCAGAAAACAATAATGACTCGGAATTTGTTTTCGTATTGAATAAACATAATTTTCAAGACAAAATTACAAAAATCTTAATAAATTCAAATAGATTGAATAATATAAATAATTATAAGGACAAATGGATAACCAATAATAAAAATTTAATTATGAAAATAAATGAATATTGCAAATAAAAAAATTAAAATTCTAGATTGCACTCTTAGAGATGGTGGATATTATAATAATTGGAATTTTAAAACTAAACTAGTAGATAAATATCTGATGACAATTTCTGAAACGAAAATTGAGGCTGTTGAATTAGGATATCGAATTATAAACCAAAAAAAAATATTAGGTAAATATGCATATATTGATGAAGATTTATTGAAAAATTTAAAGAATAATAAAAAAACTTTAAAGTTTGTAATGATAAATTCAAATGATTTTTTCATTAAGAATAAATTTTTATCAAATTTAATTTCTAAAAATTTCATAAATAAAAATCTTTCTTTAATCGATGGTTTTAGAATTGCTACAAATATAAAAGATTATAAAAAATGTAAAAAATTAACTCAATCACTATCTAAACTTGGTTACAAAATTTGTTTAAATTTAATGCAAGCTTCAAATCATAGTGATCAATATTATAGAGATATTTCTAATGATATTAATTCTTGGAAAAATGTAGATGTTTTATATTTTGCTGATTCATTTGGAAACATGCTTCCTGACGATGTTTATAAGATAACAAAAATATTTAAAAAAAATTTTAAAAAAGAAGTTGGAGTTCATCTTCATAATAATAAAGGTTTTGGACTTATCAATGCAATTTACGCTGCTAAAGCTGGTGTTGATTGGATTGATAGTACTATTTTAGGTATGGGAAGGGGGTCAGGAAATGTAACTACAGAGTCAATTATATTAGAAATGAATAGCATGGGTATGCATAATGGTGATATTTATAAAATTGAAAACATAATTAAAGATTTTGAACTTCTTCAAAAAAAATATAAATGGGGTAGTAATTTATATTATCATCTTTCTGCAAATTTAAATATTCATCCAACATATACACAAACCCTCTTGACGGAAGATAGATATGAAAAAAATAAGATCTTAGATTCTTTATTTTACTTATCAAAAAAAGAATCAACATCTTTTAATCAAGAGAAATTAAGAGCATCAATATTTAATTCAAAATTAACTAATTATGGAGATTGGAATTCTTCAGGATGGATTAATAAAAATAAAGTTTTGGTTGTAGGAACTGGACCAAGTATAAAACAAAATAAGAAGAAAATAATATCATACATAGAAAAAAACAAACCCTTTGTTATAGGTTTAAATATCAACAATTATATTAAAGAGAAATATATAAATGCAACAGTTGTTTGTCATGAAACAAGAGTAATAATTGATTCAATAAAATATAAAAATTTAAAAAAAATATTAATTCTACCAAAAAAAAGTTTTAATAAAATACTACCCGGTAATGATTTTAATTGTACAGTTTATGATTATGGATTAAATATAAAAGAGAATCAATTTAAAGCCTATAAGAATTATTGCATATTGCCAAAACCTCTTGCTGTCCCATATGCATTTGCAATATTATTAAATTCAAATATTAAAAATATTAATATAGTAGGATTTGATGGCTTTGAAGAGGGTGATATAAAAAATAATGAAATGAATAATTTTTTTAAAAAATTCCAATCAGATAATAAATCTATTAAGCTTTTATCTTTAACACCCTCAATTTATAATATTAAAACTAATTTAAAAATCTTATGACTAAAGTAGTAATTGTTATTCCTGCAAGATATCAATCATCTAGATTTCCTGGTAAGCCATTATTTTTATTTGGTAAAAAAACTATGCTCCAGTTGGTTTGGGAAAAATGTATAAATTCTATTGATGAAAAAAATGTATATGTTGCTACTGATGACTCAAGAATACAAAAACATTGTTTTCAAAATAATATACAGGTTGTGATGACATCTAAAAATTGTAAAACAGGAACTGATAGGATTTATGAATTTTCTAAGAAAGTAAAATCAGACATCTATATTAATGTTCAAGGTGATGAGCCATTGATTAGATCTAAAGATATTAAAAAATTTATTAATTATTCATTACTTCACAAATATACTGTTGTAAATGCCATGACGGACATTTCTACTTTAAAAGAATTTAAAAGTTTAAACGTACCTAAGGTTGTTCACGATCAAAAAGATAATTTAATTTATATGTCAAGATCACCTATTCCTGGAAGTAAAGATAATTCTTTTTCAAAAGCTAAGAAGCAAGTTTGTATATATAGTTTTCCTAAAAATAGTCTTAAAAACTTTGGTTTGAAAAGAAAAAAAACATTCTTTGAAAATATTGAAGATATAGAAATATTAAGATTTATTGAAATGGGCGAAAAAGTTAAAATGTTTACATTTCAAAAAGGTACAATTGCAGTTGATACTATTAGTGATGCAAAAAAAGTAAAAACATTGATACAAAATGAAAAATAAAAATTTACTTTATCAAAACACTCATAATAAATTAAAAAAATGATAATTTATTTCAGTATGTTTGATAAATATAATAAAACAATTTTTTTGGAAACAATGACAGATTATTTGATAAAGATTACACGAAAGAATAATAAATTATTAAATTATGTTTAATAATTATTTCTTTAATAAAAAAATACTAATAACTGGAAATACTGGTTTTAAAGGTACTTGGCTTACTAATTTTTTATTAATTATGAAATCAAATATCATTGGGGTATCTAAAGATATTCCTACAAAGCCATCAATGTTTAAAGCTACAATTAATAGTGGTCAAATTAACCAATATTTCTTTGATATTAAAAACTTTATAAAGCTGAAAAATGTTATTTATAAAGAAAATCCAGATATAATTTTTCATCTTGCTGCGCAACCTTTGGTAAAAAAATCTTTTGAAGATACAATTGAAACCTGGGAAACTAATGTAATTGGAACTGTAAATTTGTTAGAAGCTCTAAAAACTTATAAGAAAAAAATAATAGTTATTATAATTACAAGTGATAAAAGTTATAAAAATAAGGAGTGGGTTTGGGGATATAGAGAAAATGATGAATTAGGTGGGAGTGATCCTTATAGTGCATCAAAAGCTTCTGCAGAGTTTGTAATTAATTCATATTATCAATCATTTCTAAATAAAAAAGGCAATATAAGACTTTCAATTGCCAGAGCAGGAAATGTAATTGGTGGTGGAGATTGGGCTGCAAATAGAATCATACCAGATTGTATTAATTCTTGGTCAAAAAATAAAATAGTAAAAATTAAAAATCCTAATTCAACTAGACCTTGGCAACATGTTCTTGAACCAATTTCAGGGTATTTACAACTAGCTCATGTTTTGAGTAAAAACAAAAAAATTAATGGTCAAGCGTTTAACTTTGGGCCTAATTTAGATCAAAATAAAAATGTTAAAAATTTAGTGAAAAAAATGGCAAGTTATTGGCAAAATAAAAAATGGAGTATAGATAAAAATAATTCCAAAATAATAGAGAGTAGATTACTTAGTTTAAATTGTGAAAAATCAAAAGAATTGTTGAAGTGGACACCAACATTATCATTTGATGAAATGAGTGAATTTACTATCTCATGGTATAAAACTTATTACAGTAATAAAAAAATAATAACAAATTTAACTTATAAACAGATCAAAGATTTTATGAGTAAATTTTAATTTAAAATGCAAAATAAATTTTATTCCTTAAGAAAATTAAATAAGATAAAAAATCTTAAGGGTGAAATTTTATTAGGCTTAAAAAAAAATGATATAGAATATAAAAATTTTAGTGAATTATACTTTTCAAAAATTTATTACAACAATATTAAAGGATGGAAAATTCATAAAAAAGCAACTATGAATATAGTAGTTCCATTTGGAAAAATTAAGTTTGTAATATACGATGATATTAGTAAAACTTTTTTTTCAGAAATTATTGGTATTGATGATTATAAGTTAATTACAATTTATCCAAATTCTTGTTTTGGATTTCAAGGATTAACTGATCCATTTAGTATGTTAGCAAATATTAGTGATTATATAAATGATCCTGATGAATATATGAATATAGAATTGAATTCTATAGAATATGATTGGAGCATATGAAAGTTGTAATTCTGGCAGGTGGGTATGGAACAAGGATGGAAGAATACACAAAAACAATTCCAAAACCAATGATAAGACTAAATAATACTCCTATAATAATGAAAATAGTATCTCATTATTATAAGTATGGTTATAAAGATTTTTATATAGCCATGGGCTATAAGTATGAGATCATAGTTCAATATTTTAAAAAAAATTTTAAAGAAATAAAAAATAAAAATTTTAAAAATAAAGACAAAAGAAATTATTGTTTTTATGATCTTAAAAATGATTGTAAATTTAACCTAATTTATACCGGTCTAAACACAATGACTGGTGGTAGAATTAAAAGACTTAAGAAATATCTTCTAGAAGAAAATTTTATGATGACATATGGAGACGGTGTTTCAAATGTAAATATTAAAAAACTTTTAAAATTTCATATGGATAAAAAAAAAATTGTAACTTTAACAGCTGTTAATCCTCCTGCTAGATTTGGAGCATTAGAGATTAAAGATGGGATAATAACTAAATTTAAAGAAAAAATTAAACTCAAAGAAAGTTGGATTAATGGAGGATATTTTGTAATTAATAATAAAATATTTGAATATATTAAATCTGACAAAACTTATTTTGAAAGAGAACCTCTTGAAAAACTATCTAAAGAAAATAATCTTAGCGCATATAAACATAATGGTTTTTGGCAGTGTATGGATACAAAAAGAGATAAAGATTATTTAGAGAGTTTCTATAATAATAAATGAGAACTAAAAATAATATTTTAATTGTTGGAGGTAGTGGATTTATTGGCAATCATTTAATACTCAAATTTATTAATTTAAGATATAATGTTTATTGTCTTTCCAAAAATAAAATTAAAAATAAAATAAAAAAAGTTATCTACATTCGCCAAGATTTAAACAATAAAAATAAACTTTTTAAATCAATAAATATAATAAAATTTGAT
>CACLBK010000031.1 GCA_902605135.1 uncultured Alphaproteobacteria bacterium | reverse complement strand
CTTTGTGATCAGAATTCATTAAACTATAGATTTAAACTAATATTAATTTTTCTTTTGAATTCAGAAATCATATCTAAATTTATTAAATAATGTTTTTTGTTTAATGGTAAATTAATTAACATTTCAGGCCATTCTATAAAAGTAATATTGTTATTTAGATGTTCGAAAAAATCTAATTCCTCTAATTCAGTTAAATTTTTAACTCTATAAAGATCATAATGATAGATTTGTGATGAACTTAATTCGTAGGTAATCAAAATTGGATATGTTGGACTAATAATTGAATCTGGTTTAGGCAGATTATTTAGTACATAAAGATTATTAATCAAAAATCTTATAAATGTTGTTTTACCAGCTCCTAGTTCCCCTTGAAATAAGTAAACATCTCCTAAAGATATATCTTTACTTAAATTAGCAGTGAGTTTTTCAAGTTCACGAAGATCTAAAATTTGATTATTTAATATTTGCAAATTTTGTTATGCAATACCTTTTAGAGCTTCCACTAAATCAGTTTTTTCCCAAGTAAAATGTCCCTCGTCACTTGGATCTCTACCAAAATGACCGTAAGAAGAGGTTGGAACATAAATTGCATTTATTAGTTTCAAATGTTCTCTTATTCCTCTTGGGCTTAGATCGAATAAATCTTGCACAGATTTTTCAATTTTCTGTTCATCGACTTTATTGGTTCCATTAGTATTAACATATACTGATAAAGGTTTTGATACTCCTATTGCATAAGATAACTGTATAGTACACTCATCAGCTAGATCAGCCGCAACAACATTTTTTGCCAAGTATCTAGCTGCATATGCTGCAGATCTATCAACTTTTGATGGATCCTTTCCAGAGAATGCCCCTCCACCATGAGGAGCTGCACCACCATATGTATCAACAATTATTTTTCTACCTGTTAGACCAGAATCACCATCAGGACCTCCAATTACAAAGTTTCCTGTGGGATTAACATAGAATTCTTCATCTTTAAGACCTTCTAATAAGTTATTAGGTATGCACTCATACACATAGGGTTTAACAATTTCTTTTACGTCCTCAGGAGACAAACCTTCTTTGTGTTGTGAAGAAATTACTAAGGATGTAACTTTAGTTGGTTTTCCATTTTCATAAAGCATTGTAACTTGGCTTTTTGAATCAGGTTCTAAACCAGATGCAGATCCATCTTTACGAGCTTGTGCCATTTTATATAAAATTTGATGAGAATAATGTATCGGTGCTGGCATTAATGACTCAGTGTCTTTGCAAGCAAAACCAAACATGATTCCTTGATCACCTGCACCCTCATCTTTATTACTACCAGAGTCAACACCCATAGCAATATCAGCCGATTGCTCATGAAGAAAACTTTCAACATCACAATTCTGCCAATGAAAGCCATCTTGTTCATAGCCAATATCTTTAATACAATCTCTTACTTGAGAAATAATCTGATCTTTTGATACTGATGGCCCTCTTACCTCTCCAGCTAATACTACTTTATTAGTAGTTGTTAGTGTTTCACACGCTACTCTAGTTTGTGGATCTCCTGACGCCATATAGGTGTCTACAACCATATCAGAAATTCTGTCACATACTTTATCAGGATGTCCTTCAGATACTGATTCGCTAGTAAATAAATAAGATCTTTTCATATTATTCTCCTTAATATCGATATGTGTCTTCCTTGAAAGGCCCTTTTTTACTTACACCTATATATTCAGATTGTTTATCTGTTAATTCTGTAAGTTTTGCTCCTACTTTTTTTAAGTGCAGTGATGCTACTTTTTCATCTAAGTGTTTTGGTAAAACATAAACTTTATTTTCATAGTTTTTAGAATTTTTCCATAGCTCAAGTTGAGCTAACACTTGATTGGTAAATGATGCGCTCATAACGAAACTAGGATGTCCAGTTGCATTTCCTAAGTTTACAAGCCTACCTTCTGATAGCAATAAGATTTTTTTACCATCAGGAAACTCTACTTCCCTAACCTGAGGTTTAATCTCATCCGACTTATAGTTCTGAAGTGCTTCTGTTTGTATTTCATTATCAAAGTGTCCAATGTTACAAACAATAGCTCGATCTTTCATTTGTCTCATATGATCTTGGGTAATGACATCTAAATTTCCAGTTGCAGTTACAAATATGTCAGCATATTTACATGCATCATCCATAGTTACAACTTCATATCCTTCCATAGCAGCTTGAAGAGCATTAATTGGATCTATTTCAGTTACGCAAACACGTGCCCCAGCTCCTCTTAGACTTGCTGCAGAACCTTTTCCTACATCCCCATATCCAGCAACAACAGCTATTTTGCCGGCCATCATTACATCTGTACCTCTTCTTATTCCATCTACTAAACTTTCCTTACAACCATACAAGTTGTCAAATTTAGATTTAGTAACTGAGTCATTAACATTTATTGCTGGTACCTTTAATGTTCCATTTTTTTCCATTTCTTTCAATCGGTGTACACCTGTAGTTGTTTCTTCAGATAAACCTAAAATTTCTTCCAACATTTTTGGATACTTTTCATGAATAATTTTTGTAGCATCTCCACCATCATCTAAAATCATATTTGGCTTCCAACCATCTGGGCCTTCTAATGTTTTCTCAATACACCACCAAAATTCTTCTTCTGTCATTCCTTTCCAAGCAAATACTGGAATGCCTTTAGCAGCTATTGCTGCAGCAGCGTGATCTTGAGTAGAAAAAATATTACATGAACTCCATCTTACAGTAGCTCCTAAAAATACTAAAGTTTCTATCAAAACGGCTGTTTGTATAGTCATATGCAAACAACCTACAATTCTTGCTCCATCTAAGGGTTTAGAGTCTCCATACTCTTCTCTTAATGCCATTAAACCTGGCATTTCTGTTTCAGCTATTGCAATTTCTTTATCACCAAAATCAGCCAAACTAATATCTTTAACCTTGAAATCTTTACTCATGATAGTATCCTTTAATCTTTATAATAGTTTTTTTAATGGTAATTTAATCAGAAAACAAGCACCCTGAAAGTCTAAATTGTCACTTTCTGTTAATTCTATTGAACCATTAAATGAATTGATTATCTCGTATGATATTGAGAGTCCAAGACCAGAGTGTTGATCTCTATCATTTAACCTATCGGTATAAAATCTATCAAAAATTTTGTATTTTTCTTTAAAGTCAATTCCCTTTCCTTGATCATAAATTTTAATTTCAACAAAATTTTCATTTTTTTTATTTGATGTAATTAAAATATTTGAATTATTTTCGGCAATTGAAATACTATTATCTAATAAATTTAGTATTACCTGCAAAAATTTATCTTTGTTAAGAAGTACTAAATTTTTATTATTATCAGTTTGAAGTAAAATTTTAATATTTTTTTTATTAATTGATTTTTCACCAAAATTTTCTTTTAGAAATTTATTTAAATTAGTTAGTTCAAAATTTTCTATTTCAATTTCTGCAATAGTTTTTGAAAAATGAGAAATGTCGGAAATCAATTTATTCATTCTGTCTATATCTTTATTAAAATTATTCATTAATTTTGCTTTATTTTCTTTAGTTGTATTTTTGCTAGTTAGTAATTCAATGGAAGATTTTATTGCAGTAAGTGGATTTTTAAGTTCATGAGCAACATCAGAGCTAAATTTTTCTAATTGATTGATTTGTGATTTCAATTCGTTAGACATAAGTTGTATTTGTTTTGATAAAATACCAATTTCATCTGATCTTAGAGGGTACATTAATTTTTTCTTATTTGTTTTATCCCTCTCTAAAACAGTAATTTTAGTTAGTTGCATTAATGGTGTTATGAGACCTCTCAAAAAGATAAATGATAATAAAATTGTAACTAAAATAAATAAAAGAAAGAAATTAAAGAAATTCAAAGATTGTCTAGCTAGTTCATTATTATTTAGCAATAATTTATATTTTATTAGCACAACTCCATAGACGTTATTATCTTGGATTATAGGTGATGTTAAAATTCTAGTTATATCTTTATTTTCATCTTTGAACGTTTTAACGAGTTGCTGCTTTTCTTTAATAGTGTCAATTATCAAAATAATCTCATGAACATTTTTATCTAAATTTTTATTAAATCTATTTCCAAGAATGTAATTATTAATATGATTAAAATTATTAATGTAAATTTTTTCAAAAAAATTTGAGAAATCAACTATTTTTTCACGTGTTTCAGATAAATCTATCTCTTCAACATCTGTGCTCAGAAATAAATTTGATGAGTCAGCAATTTTAATCCAATTTTCATTGTAAATAACAGTGTTAAAATCTTTATCACCAAAGTTTTGAAATATAAATTGTTCAGTCGTAAACTTTTCTAACTCAGGTTCTGACAATTCGATAGGATTAATATTATCTACTAAATCACAACTCTCCTTGTACACTTCAATATCTTGAAGATATCTACAACGATAATCATACTGAAAAATTGGCACTCTCAATATTGAAGTATTTTCTAAATATTTTGTTATATTTGATAAATTTAATTTTATTGATTGATCTCTATTATCTAAGAATTTATTATTTTGAATTAAGTAGAAATTGAAATAAGATAAAAATATTAAACCTAAAAATACAATAATTAAGTTAAGTATAATTAGTTGAAATGTTAAATTATAACTAGATAAACTAAATAATCTCTTAATCACGCCAAGAATATCCAGAACCATATCTTGTTCTTATTTGATCAAAAGAATTATCATAAGATCTGAATTTTTTTCTTAATCTCTTTATATGGCTATCAATAGTCCTATCATCAACATATATGGAATCACCATACATAGCGTCCATTAATTGATTTCTATCTTTTACTACTCCAGGATACTGAGCGAGAGATTTAATTAAATTAAACTCTGCAACCGTAAGCTCAATTTCTATACCTTTCCAAAAACATAATTGTTTATCTTCATCTAATATTAAATCACCTTTTATAAAATTTTGTTTTTTAATATTATTATCTTTTTGTTCTTCAGTTCTATTGTTATGAATTCTTAGAACTGTTCTTATGCGCTCATTTAATAATTTTTGTGAAAAAGGTTTTTTTATATAATCTGAAGCGCCCATTCTTAGTCCAATAATCTCATCTTGTTCATGATCTTTTGATGTTAAAAAAATTATCGGAAGATCTTTTAGATTTTCAATCTTGCTCGAACGTACTTTTGAAAGAAGTTCATTTCCGTCCATTTTAGGCATCTTAATATCAAATAATCCCAAATCATAAGATTTACTTTCAAGAGCCTCTAAGGCCTCAACTCCATTGAGAAATGTATCTACTGTAAATCCTTCACTTTGCAGAGAAAGAGATACTGATGTGAGAATCGACTGCTCGTCGTCAACTAATGCTATCTTAGGCATATTGCTGTTTATTAATAATTTATGGCAGATTTAAGTTCAAAGGAAAAATGATACAGTTAACAAAATGTGACTTAAGTTGATAAGTAAATGTAAATATTTCAATAACTTGTTTGCCTCGTAAAAATATGAATTAAGTAAGGGATTGACATGATAAAAAAAATATTTATGTTCTTATTTTGTTCTTATTGCGATATTGAGCAAATGTTGTATTGTCATTTTTCGGCGGCACTACATATTGTGTTTTTCGACAATAATTTTTTAAAAATGGATAGAATTTAAATGGCAGACAATCTACAGGTATCAGCAAAAATCTCAGAAGACAAAAGTGTAAATATTTTAACATTAAGTGTTGTGCGTCGTGATGGAGCTATTACTCCTTTTAAATCAGATAAAATTTCAAATGCTATAAAAAAAGCGTTCTTAGCGCAAACAAAAATTAGAAATGATAAAAATAAGGAAAAAGAACAACAAGATGGAATTCATAAAACTGTTGAAGCTTTAACACATAAAGTTGTCTCGGCTCTAACAAGAAGGATTGCTGACGGTGACATGATTCATATTGAGGATATACAAGATCAAGTGGAGTTAGCGCTTATGAGGGATGAACATCATAAAGTTGCTAGAGCATATGTTTTATATAGAGAGCAAAGAGCGGCTTCAAGATATCACACAAAAAAACTAAAAGAACAAGTTGGAGAAAAAGCTTCTTCAATGATGGTAACTAAAAGAGATGGTAGTAAAGAGGCTATTTCACTGGATAAAATAACCAATAGAGTCTCTGTTTTATCTACTGGTTTAAATATTGATCCAATTGTCGTTGTTCAAAAAGCTGTTCCAGGCTTATATAGTGATATTAGTTCGGTTGAAATTGATACTTATCTTGCTGAAACTGCTGCTGCTTTAACAGTTGAACATCCTGATTATTCTTATCTTGCAGCAAGAATAAAAGTTAACTCACTACATAAAGAAACCCCAGGTTTCATAATTACAACAAAAAATTTATACGATGATGGATTGTTAAGAGAAGATTATTATAAAAAGGTAATGGAGAATGCAGATTTAATAGAGTCCGTAATTGATTATGACAAAGATTATACTTTTGATTATTTTGCTCTCACAACACTAATAAGAGCATACTTATTAAAGTTCGAAAATAAAACAATTGAAAGACCTCAAGATCTATGGATGAGAGTCACTTTAACAGTTACCGGTAATGAGTTTAATTTAGATAAAATCAAAGAAACTTATAAAAATTTATCAACTGGTATGTATACACATGCCACTCCAACATTGTTTAACAGTGGATTAAAAATGCAGCAATTATCATCGTGCTTTTTAATAGGTATGGAGGATGACTCCATAGAAGGTATTTTTAATACTATAAAAGATTGTGCCCTAATATCTAAAACAGCTGGTGGTATTGGAATGCATGCTCACAATATCAGAGGTAGTGGGAGTAGAATAAAATCTACAAATGGCAAATCTAATGGCCTTATTCCTTTTTTGAAGATCTTTAATGAGACTGCTAAATCAGTTGATCAAGGTGGAGGTAAAAGAAAAGGTTCTTTTGCGGTTTATTTAGAACCTTGGCACGCTGACATTGAGAAGTTTCTAGAACTTAGGAAAAATACAGGTGCTGAAGAATTTAGAGCTAGAGATTTGTTCTATGCTTTATGGATACCAGATTTATTCATGAAAAGAGTAGAAAACGATGAAGAATGGACACTTATGAGTGAACATGAATGCCCAGGTCTTTCAGATGTTTATGGTGATGAGTTTGAAAAACTTTACACTAAATATGAAAACGAAATGAAGCATTTAGAAAAAATTAAAGCAAGAGATCTAATGTCTAAAATTATAGAAGCGCAGATTGAAACAGGGCAACCTTATATGCTTTATAAAGACTCTATCAATAATAAGTCTAACCAAAAAAATATTGGTGTCATTAAATCTTCAAACCTTTGTGCAGAAATAGTTGAATACTCTGATAAGAACGAGACATCTGTATGTAACTTGGCTTCTATAGCTCTACCAAAATTTGTAAAAAAATTAGATAAAAAATTAATATATGACTATGATGCCCTTTACGAAACTGCTAAATTAGCTACAAAAAACTTAGATGAAGTAATTGATATTAATTTTTATCCAACTGATAAAACGGAAAGATCTAATAATAAACATAGACCTATAGGTTTAGGGATACAGGGACTTGCAGATGTCTACTTTAAGTTGGGAATAGCTTATGAATCTGAGGAGGCCAAAGAAATAAATAAATTAATTTTTGAGACAATTTACTTTGGAGCCTTAGAAGCTTCATGCGAGTTAGCAAAAGAAAAAGGAACCTACGAAACATTTAAAAATTCACCAATTTCAGAAGGTAAGTTTCAATTTGATCTGTGGAATGTCAATCCTTCTTCAAAGTGGGATTGGGATTCTCTTAGAGCTAAAATTAAAGAGCACGGTGTAAGAAACTCTTTAACCACAGCTTGCATGCCAACTGCGTCAACAGGAATTATATTAGGTAATACTGAAACATTCCAAATACAAACATCTAATATATATAAAAGACAAACACTCTCAGGTGAGTTCTTACTCGTAAATAGATACTTAGTGGATGAACTCTCTCAAAGGGGGATGTGGAATAAAGATATGAGAGATAAAATAATCTTAGAAAACGGATCTGTAGAGAATATTAATGAAATTCCAACTGAACTAAAAGAAATATATAAAACAGTTTGGGAAGTGTCACAGAAAACCGTCATAGATATGTCTGCTGATAGAGCTCCATTTATTGACCAAACCCAATCAATGAATCTTTGGCTTTCAACACCCACATTTGGAAAAGTTAACTCAATGCATATGTATGCATGGAAAAAAGGACTTAAAACTGGAATGTATTATCTAAGAAGTAGATCGGCTGTTGATGCTGTAAAAGTTACAGTTTCATCTGAGAAAGCAGCAAAAGATGCTTACATTAATACGACAATAAAACAAAACAATGAACCAGAAGACTGCGAAACTTGTAGTGCATAGAGAAGGAGTAATAAAATGATATCAAAAGGTGTTAAATCAATATTTCCAATAAAAAACCAAGAAATTTGGGATAGATATAAACAACATATTCAAGCCTTCTGGACAACTGAAGAAGTATCATTACAAGATGATTTAAGAGATCTAGAAACTTTAAACGGTGGTGAGAAACATTTTATTAAGCATGTACTAGCATATTTTGCTAACTCTGAAGCAATGATTAATGAGAATTTGGCAAGCAGATTCTATAAAGAAATATTAATACCTGAAGCAAGGTGTTTCATCTCAATTCAAATGTTAAATGAATCAATTCACGCAGAAATGTATGGTCTTCAAATTGAAGCTTACGTAAAAGATGCGAAAGAAAAAGACAAGCTTTTTGATGCAATACAAAATGTACCATGCATTAACCATAAAGCACAATGGGTATCAAAATGGCTTAATGGTAGTCAAAATTTATTAACAAGACTTATAGGATTTGGATTAGTTGAAGGTTTATTTTTTGCAGGCTCGTTCTGTGCCATATATTATTTTAGAAAAAGAGGTTTACTTCCTGGTTTAGCTTTATCCAACGATTGGATTGCACGAGATGAAGGAATGCACTTTAGTTTCTCATCATTGATGTTTAGGACCTTAAGAGATAAATTTAATAATAATACATTAACTGATGCAGATATTAGTGATCTATCTTTAATTCCCTCAGATGTTCCTCAATCACAATTTGAAGAAATTGTTAGAGAAGCAGTAGCATTTGAAAAAGAATTTGTTAAAGATGCTTTACCAGTAGATTTAATTGGTATGAACGAAGACCTAATGTGTCATTATATTGAAGCTGTTGCAGATAGGATTGCAGATTTATTTGAATTTGACAGAGTATTTAACACAGAGAATCCTTTTGACTTTATGAGGGCTTTAGACGTTCAAAATGTTACAAACTTTTTTGAGAAAAGAGTATCTGAATATCAAAGACCTACAGACAGAGCTTTAAGTTTTGATGAAGCTTTCTAATGGAAGCTGAGATATATTCTAAAACTAATTGTGGATACTGTGATAGAGCTAAACTAAGGTTAGCTAAATATAATCCAAAGATTTATATGCTTGATACGGATTATACGAGAGAAGATTTTTTTGAAAAGTTTCCAAATGCTAAAACTTTTCCTCAAATAATTTTAAATGGTGAAAAAATTGGAGGGTATCATGAACTTGAAAAATGGTTTGAAATGAATACCTTTGATGAAGATTTCTAAATAACTTTTTTGTTACCTTTTCTTGTGTAAGCTTTTTTACTTTTAACAATTCTTTGTTTGTACTTAGGCAGTTTTAAATCTTGAGCATAGAGATTTCGTTTCTTAAATTTTTTTTTAATTTCCATAAACTATAATCTAATGCGCCTGTCCCCAATGATCACCAGCACCAAAATCAACAGTGAGTGGAACAGAAAAATCTTTATATTTTAAATGTACTGACTCCATAATTGTTTTTACATTACTTATTAAATTGTCATATTTTTTACTTTCGACTTCAAAAATTAGTTCATCATGTACTTGCAAAAGCATTTCAGCCTCAATATTTTTAAGTTTTATTTCTTTATGAATTTCAATCATTGCTAACTTGATAATGTCTGCTGCGCTACCTTGTATTGGAGCATTGATTGCTTGTCTTTCAGCAAAACCTCTGACAGCAAAATTCTTATCGGCAATTCCCTTAATATTAATTTTTCTTTTAAAAATTGTTTCGACATATTGATTTGTCTTTGCGAAAACAATTTGATGGTCCATATATTTTTTAATTTTTGGATATTTAATAAAATACTCATTTATATAATCTTTTGCTTCTGTATTGGAAATATCAAGTTGTTTAGCTAAACCGTATGGACTAATTCCATATAGTATGCCAAAATTAATTGCTTTTGCTTTTCTTCTATAATCATTATTTATTTGACTATCGTTTAAATTAAATATTTCCTTTGCGGTTGATGCATGAATATCTTCATTATTTTTAAAAGCTTTAATAAAATTTTTATCATTTGAAATTTCTGCAGCTAATCTAAGCTCTATTTGAGAATAATCAAAACTGACTAATTTCTTATTTTTTCCACTAACAAAAGCTGTTCTTATTTTTTTTCCATTTTCAGTTCTAATTGGGATATTTTGAAGATTTGGATCTGTGGAGCTTAATCGACCTGTTAAAGTATTAGCTAAACCAAATGATGTATGAACTCTACTTTTACCATCTGTTAATCTAAATAAAGCATCTGTATAAGTTGATTTAAGTTTTGTTAATTCTCTCCATTCAAGAACAAGTTGAGCAATTTCAAATCCATCAGAGGCTAAATTATTTAAAGTTGAAGAATCAGTAGAATACGTACCTGATTTTGTTTTTTTACCGCCAGGTATTTTAAGATTAACAAATAATATCTCTCCTAATTGTTTAGGTGAGCCAATATTAAACTCTTCTTTTGAAAGTTTGTAAATATTCTTTTCAAGTTTTTTACTTTCATTTTCAAATTCATTACTTAGACTTGTTAAAAACTTTTTATTTACCTCAATGCCATTTGCTTCAATTGAAGATAATACCTCTACAAGAGGCAAATCTATGTTTTGATAAACAAAATTAGCCTTTTCTTTTACTAAACGAGGATAAAGATTTTGAAAAAGCCTGAATGTTAATAGAGCATCTTCGGCAGCATAATTAATTGCGTTTTCAATTGTTACTTTATCAAAAGTAATTTCATTCTTGCCTGTGCCTACAACTTCCTTATATTTAATTGTTGTATGATTTAAGTGATTGAACGATAGGTCATCTAAGTTGTGTTTATATATCCCATTATCAATTGAGTATGACATTAACATTGTGTCTGCAATTGAATTAAAATTTACTCCATATTTATTTAAAATTCTAATATCAAACTTAATGTTTTGACCAATTTTTAATATTG
>CACLBK010000030.1 GCA_902605135.1 uncultured Alphaproteobacteria bacterium | reverse complement strand
GATATTCCAATCATCATTACAAATATTCTGGAGGAAGTTGTCTCTTTCATCTTTATCTTTAAATATATCTTTATAAAAGTAATGAGGATCCCAATCAAAAAAAACGCCACCTAAATCAAAAAGAAATTTCATGTATAAGTATTTTGTTTATAAATAAATATTATATGAGTGCACTAATAGACTATATTCAAATAGAAATACACAATACATATAATAAAAAATATTCCAAAAAATACATAAAAGATAAATTAGTTCCAATCATAAATTATATTCGCTCCAGTAAATCAAAAAAATTCCTATTTGGAGGTTCTCAAGGTATTGGAAAATCCTCATTTATTAATATTGTCTCTAAAACTATTGAAAAATTTTATAAAAAGAAAATACTTTTGCTTAGTTTAGATAATTATTATTTATCAAAAAAACAACGATTACTATTATCAAAACAAATACATCAATTGTTAATTACTAGAGGTGTTCCAGGAACACATGATATAAAAAAATTGGTAAAAAATATAAAACAATTCAATAAAGATAAATACCCAATCAAAACTCCCTTATTTGATAAATTGATTGATGACACGTCTAAATCAACAAAAATAAATAAAACTAAATGTGATATTCTTTTCTTAGAAGGTTGGTGTTGTGGAAGTTCAGAAATTCCAAAAAAAATTCTTCATAAAAATATAAATGATTTAGAAAAAATTAAAGATCCAAAATATCAATGGAGAAATTACTATAATAATAAATTAAAATTAGAATATAAAAAATTATTTAACCTTTTTGATGAACTTATTTTTTTGAAAACATCCTCTTTTGATAATGTTTTTAAATGGCGGTTAAAGCAGGAAAAAACTAATCAATCAAAAAATAAAAAATCAAAAAGAATGACACCAAATGAAATTAAATTTTTTATTCAACATTATGAAAAGATTACTAAATGGATGATGAAGGATCTCAATAAAAAAGCTCAGATTGTTATTAAATTTGAAAAAAATCATAAAATTTCTTCACTAAATTTTAACTAAAAAAAAACCATCTTTTAACCGAATTACAATATCTTTCAAACTCATCACCAAATTTATCTTGTAAGTATTTTTCCTCTTCATATATTACAAAATTATTTAACCAAAAAAATAATCCTATAGAACAAAGGAAATACATAATGTTTTCGAAAGTAAGAAACATACCAAAATGAAATAAAACAAAACATAGATAAATAGGATTTCTAGAGTAAGCATAAATTCCAGTTTTTATAATTTTATTTGTTTCAGTTTGGGGAAGTAATTTTTCTTCATGTGCATTAAATGCGTTTCTTGAGGAAAAAAAAACAATCGGCATTAAAATAATAATTAATAATCCAAAAAGATTAAGAATATATAGAAGTGGATATTTAGGAAAGATAAATTCTCCAATAATATAAGAGGCTATCAAAAGATAAACTGAAATATACAGTGGATTTCCTTTTACATCTGGCCCCATTTAAAGCTCCTCTATTGCCTTACCTAGACTTTCATAATCACTAAATACATTCAAAGCACCATTGTCAAATAATTCATTTGTATCTCTATTTGAATGCCAATGTTTTCCTGCAGTAAGTCCAAATACCCTTACTCCTGCAGCTGTAGCTGCTTTAACACCTACTCCACTATCTTCAATAATGACTGTTTCTTCTATATTAAGTGAATTATCGTTTACAACCTTCAAGTATATATCGGGATCAGGTTTTGGTCTTTTAACCATATCAAATGAGTAAACCTGATCACTTAAAAAAAATTCATCTAAATCAACAAGCTTTAATCCATCCAGAATTCTATCTTTATTACTATTAGATCCAATGAAATGATTTCTTTCTGATTTAATAATATAATCTTTTGCTCCATTGACTAGTTTTAAATCCTTGGAATAAACTTCTGAAACAATATCAAATATTTCGTTTGTAAATTTTTCTTTATTTTCAATCTTATATTTAGCAGATAATAAATCTATTACTTCGACTGTTTTTTTTCCAGCATATTTATAAAATTGCTCCTCTTTAATTGATTGATCAAATTTACTAAAATATTTAGAAAATGCCTTAGAAGCTAGGACCTCACTATCAACTATTACTCCATCAAAATCAAAAATTATATTTTTAATCATTATTTTATATTTCTGTTTTTTTATATTCTGATTTATCTAACCAGTCAGGATTAATCTCGATACCCCAACCAGGAGTATCTTCAATTTTAACCATTCCATTAGATATTTTAAAAGGATCACCTAAAAATAAATTCTGTTGCCATGGATAATAATCTTTACCTTCAATTGAAAATTCTAGGTAGGGGCCTGAATTATTTATTGCTTTTAAAAAATGCATTGTACAAATTGTTACTAAAGATAAATTAGCTGTATGTGGAGTACATATAAAACCACCCTTTTCAATAATTTTCGCAACCTTCAAAGCTTTTGTTAATCCTCCCATATACATAACATCTGGCTGAAAAATATTTACAATTTTTCTGTTAACCATATCTCTCCAAATTCTCAGATCACAATCTTGTTCTCCCCCAGTAACATCTATCTTCAAAGTATCAGTAACTTTTTTGGTTTCTTCTGGTTTCCAATAAGGACAAGGTTCTTCAAAATGAGTGACATCATTATCTTCTAAAAGTTTACCAATTTCTATTGCTTGATGAGAACTATAACAACTATTTGCATCGACCATTTTAATTACACTTTCATCTAAAGATGAATTTATTGTTTTTACTATACTGGGTGTTCTTCCTTCCCATTCGTCAACTCCTCTTCCACATTCAGAACCAACTCTAAATTTAAATGCATTAACACCTTTTTCATCAAAGAGTTTTTTAAATCTATTTGCTTCATCATCTGGCGTAATATCTCTTTTCATTGATGAACCATAAATTCTTAAATTTCCTGGAGATCCTCCTATCAATGAAACGATAGGTTTACTTTCGATTTTACCTTTCAAATCCCACAACGCTGTATCTAAACCAGCTATTGCACGTAAAAGATATGATCCTGGAAATTTATGTTCTCTTTCAAAGATAAAATCTTCTAAATCATCAAAATCAAAATATTCTTTTCCTAAAACCCAAGGTGCTACTTGTTTATGAAAGATTTGAGCTGTAATATCTGCATGATAAGTTGACATTTGACCATAACCAATTGAGCCATCCTCAACTGTTATTTTTACAAAACTTACATATGGTTTTGAAAATGTTTCAAGTTTTACTATTTTCATAAATTAAATTTTTTTAAATCCTCAATAATAAATTTACTTCCAAGATTAGCAAGCATCATTACAGGAGCATTTATATTGCCCGAGGTAATATTTGGAAAGACAGATGCATCAGCAATCCAAAGATTCTCCATTCCATGAACTTTTAATCTTTCAGAAACAACCCCCTTTTTAGGATCTTCATCCATTTTACATGTACCACATGGGTGATAAATAGAAACTGCATTAGATTTAAAATGATCAATCATTTCTTCTTCAGTAGCATTTAAAAGATCATGCGTAACACTTTCATTTCTTATTTTTTTAATATTATTTGTGTTTGCCAAAACTTTTGAAAAATTAATTGCACATTTAACATCATATATATCTTCTTCATGTGATAGAAAATTTGGATTTATCAGTGGACTATCACCAAAATTAGGAGAATTTAAAGTAACTGTTCCTAAACTTTTTGGCCGACAAGAATTATAACCAATAATAAAACCATTAAATTTGTCAGTTTTTAGTAAAGGTCTTTTATTTTTATGAGTAATTGAATAAGTTAACGGATTAAAATATATCTGTAAATTGGGATAATGATGCTTTGAGTTCCAATTTATATATCCTCCAGACTGATTAATACTAAGAGATAATGGCCCTGTTCTATTATAAAGGTATCTTAATACAGAGGTAATTCTGCCTGACCAAGTTCCTAAGGATTTATTGAGAGAATGATGATGCGTTTTAAATAAATAATCTAAACCAAGATGATCTTGAAGATTTCTTCCAACATTAGAATTATCAATTATTATTTCTTTATCATATTGTTTTAAATGATCTTTATCACCAATACCAGAGTGCATTAACAAGTAAGGTGTCATTATTGAGCCAGAACATAAAATTGCTCCATGGGATAGTTTAAGTATTTGTTCTGTTGATTTATTTTGAATTTTAATGCCAGTAATTTTTTTATCTTTAATTATTAAATTTTTTACCTGAGTATTTTCTAACACAGTTAATCTACGATTTTTTAATACAGGCTTTAAAAATACTTTTGATGATGAATGCCTGGTGCCCTTGTAAGTATTAATATTGTAATGACCTACTTGATTTTCAATTGATGTAGTTAAATTTGTATTTTTTTTAATACCAATTTCATTACTAGCATTAAAAAAATATTCTAAAATTGGATGATGATACTTACTTACATTATTTACTGGAATCTTTTCTTTTATAAGAAATTCTTTATCATCATTTATTTGTTGTTCCATAGAGCTGTATACTTTTTTTATATTTTCAAAACTCCATTCCTTGTTACTACCCCAATTCTCATAATCTGTTTCTAATCCTCTTGCATAGACCATTGCATTTATTGAGCCAGAACCACCTAAAACTTTACCTCTTGGATAATATATTTGCCGATTAAATAAATTGTCTTGTTTTTCTGAATAGAAGTTCCAATTAATTTTTTTATTATAAAATGTCATTCCATAACCAAGAGGAACATCAATAATAGGGTTGTTATCTTTAGGCCCAGCCTCAATAAGAGCTATATTAAAATTAGTTTCACTCAAAAGTTTATTTGCTATTATACTTCCTGCAGAACCTGCGCCAATAATTGCTATATCAATATTATTCAAATTAGAATGTTTGTGTTACTTTAGTTAGATATCTAGGATTGTCTGGATCTAATCCTTTTTCAAAAGAGTAATTAACTATCCATGGATAAAATTTTGATAGTACTATAATTGGATCTAATTCTATCATTTCACTAGTGTTATATCTTAATTTTGTATTCGAGTTTTCATCATAGGTAATTTCATAGTGAAGATTAGTTAGTGAAATAATTTGATTAGAATCTTTTGCTACTATCATCCCACTTTTATCTCTAAGTGATATAGTAAATAACTTGAATGAGTTTTCTATCAAGCTTTTTGGTCCATGCATTACTTCAGCACTACTAAAAGGTTCTATCATTTCTTGACATAACTCTTTAAACTTTAAAGATATTTCATTAGAAATTGCGTATCCAACACCCCTACTAATTATATAACCATTACTTATGGTTTTATCTAATAGATTTGGATTCCATTGATTTTTACTATCTAAAATTAAATGATCACTTAGCTTTTCAATATGCTTATTAATATCTTTTTTATTAAGAGTATTAAAAACAAGCTTTAAAATTATTAGTAAAGACAAAACAAAAGTTTTTGTTGCTGCAACACTTTTTTCTTCTCCAGCATTTATATCAAAAAAATAATTGGATGTTTTTATTATGGGGCTATTTAAGTTATTACATATTAATATGGTCCTTGCTCCCATTTTTTTTACCATTTTATGACATTCAACCAAATCTTCACTTTTTCCAGATTGAGAAATAATGAATACTAATGCTCTCGAAAAATCAAATTTAGATTCTTCTAAAGTTATTATAGATGGGGGCATGCTGTATGTTGGTAAACCAAGATATTTTGCAAACATATAAGACAAATAAAGAGCAGCACAATCTGAAGTACCTCTCGCAACAGTAACAACATAATCAATCTTTTTTTCTGATATTAAATTTGATATTTCGTGATAATTATTTTTATCATTCAAGCTAAAATGATTAATTTTATTTGGAATTGAAAGTGCTTCCGATAAAACTTGAGAGCTAGACATTAATTTTTTTTCCTCTTAAATAAACTTCCTTAAGATTAAATTCTTTATCCAAAATTAGAAAATTACTTAAAAAATTTTTTTGGATTATACCGACATTATCTAGTTTCAAATATTTAGAAGCATTATAACTTGTTAAAGCAACAGCTTCTTCTAATGAAAAGTCCATTGAAATTAAATTTTTAAAAGTTTGATCCATAGTAATAATACTTCCTGCTAAAGTACCATCAGATTTAATTTTTACTGAATTTTTTTCTTTTTTTATATTATTTTTTGCAAAAATATATTCTCCATCATTGAGTCCACTAGCATTAATAGAATCTGTAATTGCATACAGCCCAGGAATACATTTTTTTGCAATTTTAATTGCTTCTTTACTAACATGAATATTATCACAGATTATTTCAGCATATTTTCCTTTTGAAAGAGCAGCTGATAAAACTCCTGGAGATCTATGATCATTACCAGACATAGCATTATACAAATGTGTAAAACCAACTTCATAATCTTTCATAATTTTATCACAGCAAGAAAAATCTGCTAAAGTGTGTCCAAATTGAACCTTAATATTTAGATTTACTAAGTCATTTATAAATTCTTGTATCCCATCAATTTCAGGCGCTAAAGTAATAATTTTTACATCAGAGATTTCGAGAATTTTTTTTATAAAATCTAAAGATGGTTTCTCAGTTAAATTTGGTTGAGCGCCAAGTTTATTAGGATTAATAAAAGGCCCCTCCAAATGGATGCCAAGAACATTTTGATTATCATTCTTTATTTCATTAAATCCTTTTAATGCTGAAATAGTATTTTCTAAGGTATTAGTCCAAGTAGTTGGCATAATTGAAGTTGTTCCATGCATCAGATGATATTTTGACATTTCAATAATTGATTTGGGTCCCTCCATTACATCAAATCCATTACCACCATGACAATGGAGATCAATAAAACCAGGAATTATAATATTATTATAATCATCAGAATCCTTTATTTTTAAGTCATTAATTTTTTCACTGAAATATACATCGCCAATATAGGTAGAATTATGATTTATTATTTTTCCACTAACTTTATTTTGATCAGTCATCTAAATTTATTATCTTATATAGTAATTTGCTAGTTATTAAAAAAAATTAAAAAATACTTATAAATGAGGATTAATCTTACTAAATTTTTTCTCTAATTTATCATTATTTTTTTTAGCATTTGGCATATTTACACTGATGTAGAATGGGAACAATTTTTCATTCTTTAAGATATTTGCAACTTCAATTAAAATTGAATTTAAAATAAAAGATCCTGTAATTGTTGAAGCTGGGCCAACCATATTATCTTTTATGTTTATGATTGCATCACCCGGCGGTATCTTATTATCAATGAATATATCCGTTATTTCAAATAATCTTTTATTCAATTTAGATAGAGGAGCTTGTTTTGAGTATTTCACAGATGTTAGTGAAATAGTTTTTATTTTCTTTTTCTTAGCAATTAATGCCGCTTCAACTGGTGCGTGATTGACACCAGAATTAGATACAATCATTAAAATATCTTTGGTAGTAATTTTATATTTAGCTAGAGCTTTTTTTGCAATGTTTGGAGTTCTTTCTAAAGCAGTAGCTTTTCTTGCTCCTTTTTTAAAACTGAGATCATCATCTCTTATTGGACAAGCAGCAGCAAAACCGCCTGCTCTGTGAAATGACTCTTCTCCAAGCAATCTAGAATGTCCAGTTCCAAAAATATATAACTGCCCACCTTTTTTATATGATTTGCTAATTAACTTAGCACACTCTAAGAATTTTTTTTCTTCTTCTTTTAAAATTTTCTTTAAAATTAAATTAATTTTTGAATAATAAGATCTTGTTAATTTACTCATTTAATTTTTTTTTTGATGCTAGGGCAAATATTGCCCTAGCAATTATAATATGATTATTTGTATTCTTCTAACTCTTCAGCAGCTTCAGCTACTAAATCAGCAGCATCTCCTTCACCAAGAATTGCACCTTGGATCATAGAATTCATAACTGTTTGAAAAGCTTTGTAGTCTACAAATAGTGGCTCTGGTCCACCATCGCCAATCGCATCAATAAACATCATCCAATAATCTTCATTGTATGGAGCTTCACTTCCAATTTGAGGATATTGCATGATTGGTGTTAGACCCCAATCAGTATCAAGACTGTATTGAGAGTCACCTGATGTGATTATACTAGCTAATTCCATTGCTTCTTTTTCAACACCTGTGTTTGAGAAAACTGCAACACTATCAGTGATTAAAAGAGTACCTTGATTTCCTTGTGGTCCAGCAGGAATTCTAACTGTTTTAACATCTAGACCTTCCTTATGCTGACCTCTACCCCAAGGTCCATTGATATACATCGCGATTTTTTCATCATTAAATAGTTCTGTTAACTGAGATCTCTCCCAAGCTAAAGGACCTTCTTGAGAAACATTCGCAAGCTTTCCATAAAATTCTAATGTCTCAACAGTATTAGATGAATCCAAAGTTATTTCATTTGACATTGGATCAATAACTTGTCCTCCATTACTATATAAGTAGTTTAAGAATTGATGCATGGTGTTATCAAAATCTTTACCAGCTAGTCCAATTCCTGACACTCCATCAACATTGTTTGTTACTGCTTCAGCCATAGAATATAAATCATCCCATGTTTGTGGACCTTCGCATGAAACACCTGCTTTTTCTAAAAGACCACAATTCATAAAGAGTGCTTTTGTTGAAAACGCGTGAGGAAAACCCCAAGTTTTACCCATGTGTGTAACTGTATTTAATATACCAGGCTGGTACATTGATTTTTGTGAAGCAGGAATATTTGTTTCTAAAATGTGTCCATTTTCTGCAAGACCTTTTAATGTTCTAGATCCAACATATGAAAATGCAACAGGATCACCTGCAATAGCAAGATTAATTACTTTGTCCTGACATGTTCCCCAAGGAACAGCTTCTAAAGTTACGTTAACTCCAGGATTGTCTTCCATATACTTATCAGCTATTTCAACATAATTAGGTCGAAGTTCACTACCACAGAATACTCCGTGTACGTCAGCTGCATACGCTTTAAAACCAACTAGTGAAAGTATAGCAATTGTAAGAAATGAAGATAGTTTTTTGAAATTCATATTTCCTCCATTTAAATTATAGGAAAGAGATAACATTAACTGGCTCTATGAAGCAAGTTAGATTTTGTGTATTTCTCTAGTTTTTAACAGCACCAGATGTCAGTCCTGCAACAATATATTTCTGTAAGAAAAGAAAAATAATTAATACAGGGGCTATTCCCACTAAAGATGCTGCCATCATTTCATTCCACTTTACAGTTGTATAACCAATAAATTCATACAGACCTGATGGTATAGGCATGTATTCTTTTTTTTGATTAAAGGTAATTGCAAATAAAAATTGTTGAGCGTAAGCACCAATAAATGCATATATGCCTACAACAACTAATCCCGGAGTACTAAGTGGGGCAATTATATGACGTAAGATTTGCACTCTTGAAGCTCCATCAACGAAAGCAGCTTCTTCCAAATCAATTGGGATTTTTTCAAAGTATGATTTTAATAACCAGATAGAAGTAGGAATTAAAAAAGCGACACCTGGTACGATCATAGCTTGATAACTATTCAATAAACCAAAAGTTCTTAAAACTTTATATAAAGGAATTAAAAGTACTGCACCTGAAAACATATTTATTGCTAGTAATATATATAAACTTGTATTCTTTGCTGGAAATTTGAAACGAGCATAAGAATATGCTGCAGGTATTACAAAAATAAGTGTTATTATTGCAACTGAAGATGCTAAGAAAAAGCTATTAAATATATACCTTCCAAGCATAGGAACAGTTTTCCACATTTCTCTATATGCCCAAAAAGATAAATCATCTGAATAAAACTGATATGGTGAACGAAATAAATGATCTAATGGACGAAGTGATGCATAAAACATTTCTACAAAAGGCAAAAGTATAAAAGTCATAAAAATTAGAATACCTGAATAGATAAGTATTTTTTCTAACGTATTATATTTATTCATGTGAAATTTTCTTATTAATTCTTGCGAGAAGAGCAAGATAAAAACCAGCAAATAAAGTTAATAAAATCATAACAACTACAGCTCTTGCTGCTCCTCTTCCAAATTTATAATTTCCTAAAGCTTGCTTATATGTATCAATTATTAGAGTTGTCGTAGCCCCTCTTGGTCCACCCTCGGTCAATATCCAAATTATTTCAAATGAATTGAATGTCCAAATTGCAGATAATAATGACATTGTAATTATTACTGGGGTAATTTGAGGAAGAGTAATTTTAAAAAATCTATCCCATCTTGAGGCACCGTCACAATAAGCAGCTTCATATAAATCTCTTGGAACACCTTGCATGGCAGCAAGAAAGAAAACAGTTACCATTGGTGTTCCTACCCAAACATCCGCTATAATTGTCGAAATAAATGCACTTTGTTTGTATGCAAGGAAGCCAAATGGGCCATCTAATATTCCAGTTCTCATTCCTACACCTGCAATTATTCCAAAATATCCATTATATAACCATAGCCAACCTAGCATTCCAATTGCAATTGGCACTACCCAAGGAGGCATAACTAGTACTCTAAATATTGATCTTCCTTTTAGATTAGCATTTAGTAAGACAGCACCAATTAAACCAATAATGAGTTTTAAAGACACCGAAAAAAACATCCAAACAAAAGTTCTGGTTACAATTCCATTAAATTTTTTACTTGAAAGCATTTTTTGATAATTTTCAAAACCAACATAATCTTCTCCAGCTAAACTAGAATTTGTGAAAGATAGTCTGATTGTTTCCAATAATGGCCATGCAACAATAAGAACAATATAAAGTGCGGCTGGAGCAATTAAAGCATATGCTAAATAAGTCTGAGAATTATATGATTTTAATTTTTGCTTCATGTGTTAGTTTAATAGGGAGTCGAATTTATCCCAAGTGCTTGTTAAGTCAATTACTTTACCAGTATTTCTAGCCTCATCAATTTTCATTGCTACAATTCCTGCTTCCATACATTCTATTACTCCAACAGGTAGCTCTTCATTATTTTTTATTAAATAATTGTTAATATCTTTTGCCATCAAGCTGTCAGCACCGTAGTGACCTTTTATTTCTTTTCCAAAAGCTGCTCCATAATCTTCGTCAATAAGGACATTATTATTTTCATCATGAGCTTTCATAAACCCTCTAACAAAATCTCCCTCGATCATTCCTGCAGATCCTATGACTGCAAATCTTCTAAATTCGTCTGGAACTTTCATATTTGTATGAAAAGATAATACTGCTTTATTTTCATATTCTATTATTGCCACTTGGTGATCAACAATATCAGCATCACTATCAAAAACATTTGATTTTGACTCCCAACCTTTTAGTCTATCTTTTGTATATTGTTCTTGAGAACCTGTCGGGAGATTATCGGGAATAAAAGATCTTCTTGAGCCAAAACTAGCAACTTTAATAGGTCTGCTTCCTGTAATCATTGAATAAAAATCAATATCATGGCAGCATTTTTCAAGCATAAAGCCTCCTGAGTATTTTTGCTTTCTTCTCCAATTTCTCATAAAAAAAGCACCGTGCGAAGGTACGATATGTTCTGAACCTTCAATCGATATTATGTTTCCTATAGCTTTTTGATTTAATAATTTTCTAACAGATCTTGCTTGCTGTGAATATCTTAGAACTAAACCAACAATAATTCTTTCTTTACCATATTCTTTTATTAAATTTGCTAATTCAAATGTTTGTTGTTCACTGATTACTATAGGTTTTTCAGCAAATATTTGCAAACCAGCTTTTAATCCAAGCTTAATATGATCTAAGTGTAAGTGATTTGGTGATCCAATCATTAGCATATCTAATTTTTCTTGATCTAACATTTCGCTTAAATTTGAATAAGTTTTTTTTGGAAAGAAGTTATGTTTCTCGGCAAAGTCTTTACCTATTGGCTGTGGATCTACATAAGAAACCATTTCAAAATTTGGATTAATTTTAGAAAACTCATTATAAACACCCGCTATTCTACTCCCGAAACCTACTGCACCTATTTTCATAATTATTTTATCTTTAACATTAAAAATTGTGATATCGCCAGCCTAATTTTTTTATAAAATTCATAGAGTTTAGAAGGGCTGAACGAAATTCTATCCACTTTCTAGAAATTTTTCCTTTCCATGCAACTTCTGATAAAGTTGCTAATCTTGGATTAATCATTTGATCAAAAAATTTTTTTTCTGTAATTGTCTCTGACCACAATTGACCCTGTAAGCCTTTTATTAATTCTGATTTTTTTATATCTTTTATTGGATCCCATTCATAAATATCTTTTACTTCTATGGTAGCAGCCCAACAAATACCTCTTTCTTCAGTAGAATTATTATAAGCCATATCAAAATATGTTTTTTGACCAGGACAAAGTATTGTTTCAAATCCCTTATTTGTTGTTTCTTTTGCAACATCTGAGTGTTCCCATGAAAAGATTAAACATGATTTATCAATTTTTCCAGCACTACCACCGACGCCATGATTAATATGGGGTGACACTGCCGCCTCATTCCAAGCGGCAGTTCTTTTATTTTGTGATTTTAGAAAATCTATTAAAAAATTCATATAGTAATCTTGATATTCTTCTTGTGACTTAATATTATTTTTTTTCATAAACTCAATTATTGCTGGAGAGCCTTCCCATGCATTACTTGGTCTCTCATCAACACCAACATGAATTACATTATATGAAAAAACTGAACTTACTTCACTCAACATATCTTTTAAAAAAGTTATAGTTTTTTCTAAGGAAGGATTAATAGTATTATTCCTATATGACCCAACGTCCTCACTAACTATATTTGAAGATTGCTCTCTAAGTTCTGGCATAATTTCTAGTAATGCCCAAGAATGTGCTGGTAAATCAATTTCAGGCATAATTTCAATATTTAGTTTTTTTGCATAAATAATTAATTCTTTGATATCTTCTTGAGAATAATAACCACCATATTTATCATAACCACTTCCATACAATGGTGGTATTTTTAAATTATAACCTCTGTAACCTCCATTTAATGCCAGATCTGGATATTTTTTAATCTCAATTCTCCACGCTTCGTTATCTGTTAAATGCCAGTGAAATCTATTTAGCTTAAATAATACCATATAATCAAACAAACGTTTAATTTCATCAATAGTATAAAATTGTCTTGCACAATCAAGATGCATTCCTCTCCATTGATATTTTGGATTATCTTGTATTGTGCAAATTGGAAGCTTTGTTTGATAGAAATCAATTAAATGAACTAAAGATATAAGGCCATAAAGCTTTCCACCATAATGATTGTATTTAATCTCAATATTATCTTTTGTTATTTGAATAGAATATTGATCTTCTAATAACTGATTATCATTTTGAAAGAAAATTGGGAATCCTTTTTCTGAAGATAAATTAATATCCAATTTTGAAATAATATTTTGCAAATTAGAAATAATTTCAGTTTCCACATTGAGATTAAATGATTTATTTTCAATTATTATAAATTCATTTTGTAAATGAACTTTATCTGGCTCAGGAATAATAGGTATAAAATTTCTTGTTTCTAAATCTTCATAAATTTTCTTTTTAATTGGTTTTTCAAATATCAAATCTGAAACATTTATATTTAATTTACTATTGTTTAATTGATCAATAATAAAAATACCTTCAGGGCCAGATGAAAGGTTGAAATTACCAATTCTTGGAATTTGTAAATCTAATAAAATTGTATTTTTTTCTAGGGATAACTCATAATAACGTCCAATTTGTTTAGTTATATGAGCTCCCTTTATAGATTTTATTGAATAAACTAATGAAAAACATAATTTAAAATTTGAATCTATTAATTTATCATCAAGAATAATTTTTAATTTATTTTCTTTTGTAAAAGATATATTAACTTGAGGGGTCATAACTAATAATTATATGAATTTTAAAGGTATATTTAATATAGATGCAGAAGTAAAGGAAAGTGCTCATGCTAGAGTAAATTTAATTGGTGAACATACAGATTATACTGGTGGATATGTAATGCCTACACTTTTGTCTTTTAAA
>CACLBK010000029.1 GCA_902605135.1 uncultured Alphaproteobacteria bacterium | reverse complement strand
AAATGGATTCAATTTTTTAGAAATAATAAAGTATTAATTCATCAAGAAAATGCGGAACATAATTTTGGAACGATATATAGGCAGATTGCATGTAAGGAGCTTGAAATTAGTTCTTTTTCTAAATGTAGATCTGTAATTATGCCATATCTAATAGATTGGATAAATTATCATAATTGTGATTATTTTTTGTATGGAATAAAAATATTGAAAAAAGAATAAAGCAATCAAACAATATTAAAAGTAAAATAATAAATATTGGTAAGTTTTATTTTAAAAATCAAGCAATTTTTTCTGAAGAAAAATTAGAAATTGGTAAAATAAATAGTAAGATTAAAGTACTTATAAATTTATCAAATTTTTCTGATAATAATTTAAAAAGTAATTATGATGAATATTTACCAAGATTTTACTTAAAAAATTTTTTTAGACTTTTCCTTAGAATTGCAAAAGTTTATGATGTCAAATTTATTGTTAAATGTAAAAAAAATTCAAATGAATTTTATAACATAACTCATAAATTAGACTCTAGAAGCAACATTGATAAATATTTTTATACAATAAAAAATCCATTTCAAAAATTATCATTTAAATATGATAAATATGTTGATTTTACTATAAATTTTGGAATATACCTTCCTTCAGTTATGTTAGAAAATTTACTTTATAACGAAACTAGATCAGTTTTTATTGACTATCCAAATATAAAGAATAACGAACAACAATATTTCAAAAGTGATCTAAATGATTTATTTTTTAATGAAATTAAAAGCTTTGCTATAAGATTCATCAATTATTTAAATAATGATGATGAAAAAATAGGTGATTGGAGTAAAGATTTTGGTGATCTTAGAAATTCAAGTTCAAAAAATAATCATATTTTTGATTTATTAAAAAAATTACATTCAGAAAATGCAAGTTAAATACAATTTACCTAAAAACATAATTTTCTGTAAGAAATGTACAATTTCTAACCAAAGACCATCTTCCATGCCTGAATATCATCATACTGTTGATCGTAAAAATGCTAAATATATAAATATAAATAATGATGGTGTTTGTGATGCCTGTTTACAAGCAGAAATTAAAAATAATCAAATTAATTGGGAAGAAAGAGAAAAAGATTTATTAAAACTTTTAGAAAAACATAGAAAAAATAATGGTGATTTTGACTGTTTAGTTCCTGGTAGTGGCGGTAAAGACAGTGCATTTGTTTCACATATTTTGAAATATAAATATGAAATGAATCCACTAACAGTTACATGGCCGCCTATATTATATACAGATTATGGATATAAAAATTTTTCAAATTGGATAAAAGTAGGCGGTTTTGATAATATTTCATTTAATCAAAATGGAATTGTGCAAAAAATTTTAACTAAATTATCAATTGAAAATCTTTTACATCCTTTTCAATCATTTATTTTAGGGCAAAAAAACCTTGCTCCTAAAATTGCAAATGAATTTAATATCGATCTTGTTTTTTATGGTGAAAATGAGGCTGAGTATGGAAATCCAATTGCTGATAATAATATATCTCTTAGAAATAAATCTATTTTTACACATAATAATATAGATAATATTTATATTTCAGGTTTAAGTTTAAAGGAATTAAAAGAAAAATATAATCTTGATTACAAAGATTTAAAAATTTACTTGCCGTTAGAGAGTAACAAAATAAATGACAGTATGGAAGTACACTATATGGGTTATTATATTAAATGGATGCCTCAAAGTGCTTATTACTATGCTGTTAAAAATTGTAATTTTCAGCCACGACCTTTTAGAACAGAAGGAACTTATTCTAAATATAATAGTATAGATGATAAGATTGATGACTTGCATTATTATACAACATATATCAAATTTGGAATTGGAAGAGCAACATATGATAGCTCACAAGAAATTAGAAATAATCATATTTCAAGAGAAGAAGCCTGTCTATTAGTTGGAAAATATGATGGTGAATACCCTTCAAAGTATTTAAAAGAAACACTTGAATATTTAGATATTTCAGAAAACTACTTCTTACAACTATGTGATAAATTTAGATCACCACACATTTGGACTAAAAAAAATGATCAATGGAAATTAAACCATACAGTAAATCAAAATGGCTTCCTTGATTAAAAATATTTTTTTTTTTACCTGTAATAGATCTGAATATTATATTTTGGAGCCTCTAATAGATAAGTTTCATAATTCAAAAAAATATAATGTTAAAATTATGGTATCATCATCTCACTTAAAATTGAGGTATGGCAATACAATAAAAGATATTAATTCAAAATATAATAAATTAATTATTAAAAATAATTATAAGGATATTTTAAGAAATTTTAATTCTTTGTCTTTAAAAGTTAACAAATTAATAAAAAGACACAGACCATCTCTTATAGTTATTTTAGGGGATAGAAACGAGGCCATGGTTGCTGCAATGTCAGCATTTATTTTAAAAATACCAATTGCTCATATACACGGAGGAGAAAAAACGAAAGGTAGTTATGATGATATACATAGACATGTAATTACTAAATTTTCAAACATACATTTTTGTGTAGAGAAAATGTATAAAAAAAGATTACTTCAATTAGGAGAAGATAAAAAAATGATTTTTAATTTTGGTTATTTATCAAAAGATAATATACAAAAAATAAAAAGAATTAATAAAGATGAATATTTAAATACTATCAATTTAAAATATAATAAATTTGTATTATTACTTATTCATCCAACAGGAGAAAATAAAAAAACAAATCAAGGAAATATTATTAAAATACAAAAATTTTGCAATTATTTGTCTAAATTAAAATTTTCTATAGTTATTAC
Source organism: uncultured Alphaproteobacteria bacterium (assembly GCA_902605135.1). Lineage (GTDB taxonomy): Bacteria > Pseudomonadota > Alphaproteobacteria > HIMB59 > CACPNW01. The sequence continues at coordinate 11,645 of CACLBK010000029.1, read as the reverse complement.
TGCTCCTGCTGATGAAAAATATTCTGAAATAATTTTTAATTTTATTTATAAAAATCGAAATAAAGAAAATTTTGGTTTTGTTCCTAATTTAGGTGCAAAATTATTCTATAATTCAATGTATCATGCAGATTTTATTATAGGAAATTCATCATCCATATTTACTGAGAGTCATTTTTTTGGAACTCCATCAATAAATTTAGGTAGTAGACAAAATGGAAGGGTAAAAAAAAATAATATATATAATTGTAAATATGATATAGATGATTTAAAGAATAAAATGCAGCAATGCTTAAAAGATAACAAAAAAATTAAAAGAAAATGGCCAAAATCCAAAATAGAAACTTCAAAAAAAATATTTAAAAAAATAGAATACTTACTTAAAAAGAATAATATTTTTGATAGTGTAAAAACTTTTCATGATATCTAGATTTACCATAAAACAAGACAGCACCATTGAGCAAGTAGTAAAGAAACTTAATTCTAGTGGATTAAAAACCGTTTTTGTAGTTTCGTCAAAAAATAAATTAATTGGATCGATAAGTGATGGTGATTTAAGAAAAAAAATCTATTTTAACAAAAACAATAAATTCAAAGCAAAAGATATTTGCAATAAAGAACCTTTTTATATTTTAGATAAAAAATTTAATTTTGAAGAAATTCAATCTAAAATATTACAAAATAAATATGATCTTATTCCCGTAATTAATAACCAGAATTCAATAATAAAAATAATAGAACCATCTCAAATTAATAATTTAAAAGAAAAAATTTCTCTTATAATAATTGCTGGAGGATTAGGTAAAAGACTTGCACCTCTGTCAAATGTGATACCTAAACCTTTAATACCAATTAAAAATAAACCCATTATTCAAATTATAATTGAAAATTTTAAAATATATTTCAATATCAATACTTTTGTGTCATTAAATTATAAGTCTCAACTAATTAAATCTTATTTTGTTAATGAGTTAAAACATTTAAAACCATTTAATTTTATTGTTGAAAAAAAACCTCTTGATACAATTGGCGCATTAAGTTTAATAAATAAGAACAAATTATCTGAAAATTTTTTTGTAAGTAATTGTGACATTGTATGTTCAGTCAATTTAAATCTGATGTATGAATTTCATATAAAAAATAATTATGATATTACTTTACTTACATCAGAGCATTACACAGAAATACCATATGGTTGTTGTATTTTAGCAAAAAATAAAAAAACTTTGATTTCTTTGAAAGAAAAACCTAAATATCTACATAATGTAAATATCGGATTATATATTTTAAATAAAAATGTAATGAGTTTAATAAAAAAAAATAAACCTCTTAGGTTCGATGAATTACTTACAAAAGTATTAAAGAAAAGAAAAAATTCTGTTGGAGTATTTAATATTAATTCTGAAAATTGGACAGATATTGGTAATTGGGAAAGTTATAAAAGTTCGATACATAACGTCGATGATGATTAAATTTATTTATTTTTCTTATATAAAAATTCAGCAATCTTAAAATCTAATAAGCTATCAATGTCTATAGATTTATCTAATGGCATTTCATATCCACACGTATCATTAGTATAAAATTTTTTATTTTTATTAAATTTTTTAATTGTTGAAATAAAAATAGCTCCGTTTGACTTATAATAATTTTTAGTTTTTTGTCTTAATGAAATATATTTTTTTGAAGTAAATTTTATTTTTTTGTTTTTATCTTTTTTTAATATCCATTCATATGGATAAGGAAGTTTAGTTATTGAAACTATGCTTGATGCTTCTTGTTTAACCATCATTTCAAAACATTTATTAATATCTTTAGAAGTTCTTAAAGGTGAAGTAGGTTGTAAAAGTATAATGATATCAAATTTGTCTCTAATTTTTTTTAATGTAAAAGTAATAGTATCATAAATACTTGCATTATCTCCAGATATTTCTTTTGGTCGAAGAAAAGGAGCTTCAGCTCCACAATTTATAGCAATTTTTTGAATATTAGTACAATCTGTAGAAACAATACATCTATCAATATATTTAGATTTATTTGCTTCATTTATAGTCCAATAAATCAATGGTTTTTTATTAAATATTTTAATATTTTTATTTATTAAGCCCTTACTACCCTTTCTTGCAGGGATAATACATAATACTTTTTTGTCAGAAATCATAAAATTAATAAATATTAAATTATATAATCTTAATGAAAATTAATATATTTGGCTATTATTTTTAAGTTTATTTTATTATAAATTATTTATTATTCAAAAACATAAATATCGTATTTATTATCTGAAAATATTTTTTTAAAATTTAATGGTAAATTTGTTTCCCTTATTATATGAGTAATTCCATATTTTTTTTTCCAATGTGTGAAATTATCACTATTTAAATTTTTCCATGCCTCACTAACATTATATTTGTCAATTAAAATTTCTTTTTTTCCGAATGAAAATTCATCATTAAAAAATTGAACCATAAAATTTGCATTTGCAGGGACATAATCGAAAATATCATTAATAGAAACAAGAGATTTTTTATCTATCAGATATTTAAAATCTTCTTTTACAAAGGGAAAAATAATTAAAATTTTATCATCATTAATATTATTTATAAAATTAATTAATTTATTTTGGTTGTATTTAGACTCAACAATAAAACTTTCCTTTTTGATGATTGTTTTATATAACTTTTCAAAACTAAATATCTGATTTGAAATAGCAAATATTAATATCAATAAAACAAAGAATGGATAAGTTTTATTAAATAAAGAAATACGATCAAATAAAAAATTTAAATATAATAAAAATTTATTGTATACAAAGTTTTTATGATTATGTTCATATAATAAAATAGAAAACCAAAATATATATAATGTTTCATAAAAACTAATATATCTAAAGATCAAATATACAGGGTTGGGTATTAATAATAAAATAAATATTATAAAGAAAATGTAATTTTTTCTTTTCATTTGATTAAATAAGATCAATGAAATAAATATTAAGTTAAAATAAAATAATATTGAATAAGCTCTCAGGATTTGTAATTTTAATAAAATCGTATTTTGATTATAAAGTATAACAATCTCATTCAGGAAAAAAATAACTAAAATTCCAATTGGTATTGACATTATTATATTTAAATTACATTTAATTTGATTTTTAAGTATGTAGATTGAAAAAATAAAAAAAATGAAATTTGCAACTATAAAAAAAACGTCATTAATATTTTTATTTAATATATAATAATAAAATGAATTATTAATTCCTAACCAAAATTCTAATACTTGTGGCGTATTAATTGTTGAATATATGTCTATGTAAAAGAAATATATATATAACAAAGGAGTAATAAAGATAGAAACGAAAAAAAGATAATTTAAAAATTTAATTAATGAATAACCTTCTACTTTTTTTAAAATTAAATATAAAAAAGCAAAAATTGAAGGCAGAAACCACCAAACACCCATCCCAACATGAATATAAAACACAAGACTTAAAAAAAATGATGATAAAATAAATTTCTTATTTAAAAAATAAAAAATTGATAAAAGCTGAAGAGATAAACAAAATGTTTTTTGATCAAATTCTCCAGATCGTAAAAATGGCAATAGTAATAAAATAGTAATAAATATAGTATCAGTTTTTAAAATTAATTTACAAATTAAAGATATTGAAAAAATTAAAAGAATTTTCTCAATAAACCATAAAAATTTAATTAATACTGATAATTCTATTTTAATATTTTCTACTATAAAATATAAAAAATAAATTAGATTATATTGTGGATCATAATAAACTGAGCCTTTTGCTATATTTTTGTTACTTATCTTTGAATAAATATCATAATCAATATTTTCAAGATGAATTGTGTCTCTAAAAAGAAAACCAAATAATAAAACATAAAAGAATATAAATAAAATTTCAAAAAATGTTTTGTTTTTATCTGGCATAAATATTATCTTGTTAAGATAACATTATATTGTAACTTTGTTATATTTATTAAATTGAAACTTAAATATTTTTGCATAAAATTTTATAAAACTTATCTAAATCGCGCGTATTTAAATCAGCACTGCTTGGAATACATAAACTAGAATTAACAAGTGATTTAGCTTTATTAATTTTATATTTTTGATATTTCAAAAATTTTAATTGTAAATGATTTGGCTTCCATACAGGCCTGGTTTCAATATTATGTTTTTCTAGTTCTTTTATTAATTTAATTAATTTATTTTGATTATAATTTTTAATATTTATAACATTCATCCAATTATTACTGTTTTTTTTATGTGTAAGTAATTTAAATAAATTGTTTTTACTAAATAAATTGTAATATTTATTATAAATTAATTTTTTTTTTGTTTTTATCTGATTAAATTTTTTTATTTGTGCTAATCCTATTGCCGCCTGAACATTAATCATTCTATAATTATAGCCTATATTATCATGGTTGAACCAAATTGATGTTTTAGCTTGCTGTATAAGATGTTGTGCTTTTAATGCAATTTTTTTATTTTGTGTTAGTATAGCCCCACCACCTCCAGTTGTAATAATTTTATTTCCATTAAATGATAAACAACCACAAAATCCTATGGTTCCAGTATGTTTATTAGTTTGATCAAATTTTGAGCCTAATGATTCACTTGAATCCTCAATTAATTTAATATTTTTTTGTTTACATATTTTTACTAAATTTTTTATATTTATTGGATTGCCCCAAACGTGCACTATAATCATTGCTTTTATAATTTTTTTTGTTTTTTTATTCAAACACGAACCTTTAAATTGATAGGTGTGATTATTTAAAAATTCAATTACTTTATCAACATCTAGATTATATTTCTCATCACAATCCATAAATATTGGATTTGCATTACAATATTTTACAGCATTTACTGGTGCTATAAATGTAATAGTTGGAACTATGACTTCATTATTTTTTTTTACACCTGCTAGTAATAACGAGATATGAAGTGCTGAAGTACCGTTGATACATGCAACTGCATATTTTGATTTTGTGATTTTACATAATTCTTCTTCAAATTTTTTAATTAATGAACCTGCGGATGATATCCAGCCAGACTTTATACAATCAGATACATATGATGATTCTTGACCTTTTAAATAAGGTATAGATAAATTTAATCTTTTATTTGTCATTATCAATGAAATAATTACCAAATTTGTTTTCAGTAAAATTTGCAATATCTTTTTTATTTTCTACATAATTTATTATTTCATTTATGCCATCTATTAAAGTGAAACTTGTATTAAATCCTAATTTTGTTTTAACTTTGTTAAAGTCTACTTTGTAATTTCTAGGATCATTACCTTTTTCTAAAAATTTAATATTGATATTCTTATTTAACTGTTTTTGAATTGCATTAATAACATCTCTTTTTGTATAATTGTTTGAATCACTCCCTGCATTATAAACTTCTTTGTTAACTACATCTATGGGTGATTTTGATACCAATAAAATCAATCTGGCAAAATCCATAACATGACAGTATGGACGCCAAGTGTCTGGGTCATAAACCACTAATTCAGTATCTAAATATAAATCTTTAGTGAATTCATTTAAGGTTAAGTCAAATCTCATTCTTTCAGATAAACCAAAGGCAGTGGCAAACCTTAATATTGTTGAGTTAATGTTAGGGTTATTCAATAAATAATTTTCAATTTTTACTTTTGATTTTGCGTAAAGAGATAATGGGTTTAAAACATGCTTTTCACTCGCATAGATATCCTCATTTATCAGACCATAATTTGAACAAGTAGATATGAAGATTATATGATGTTCTTTGTATTTTTTTATAGATTTTATCAAATTGATAATACTATCTTCATTTATTATATTTGATAAATGAGGGTATTTTTTTGTTATTGGATCCCCTACAAGTCCTGCCAGGAGAATAATTTTATCATAAATAGAAAAATCTATATTAGAAATTTCTTTTGATCTAATATCTATATTTAAAAATTTATAATTTTTATCACTAACGTATGTTTTGATATTTTGTTTCTGATTATATATTAATGAATCTATTGAAGTAACATTAATTTTATGATCTAATAAATATTTAACTAATACACTGCCAATATAACCCTCACCTCCTACAACTAGAATATTCATTACTTTTCTTTTTCTGCTATTATAACCGATTGTGTAAATAAATCCATAATGCCAAAATAATAATGTGTAAGTTGAAGATTACTTTGTTTTAGAATTTGAGAGATGTGTTGCTTTGAATGAACATAAGTAATCTCATCAGGATGTAATTTTAATTTTATTTTAAATAATTTTAAAAAAATAAGTTTGATTATTTTAATAAAATTAACACTCAATCCTTTTTTATGTGGCCAAAATAATATGATCTTTCCATCATCTTTTAAAATTCTAGAAAATTCTCTGAGTATTTTTGATATTTCATTTAATTCAAAATGCTCCATCACTCCTAAATTATAAATACCATCAAACTTTTTATCTCCAAATTCAGTATTAAAAATTGATCCGTGAACAACTTTAGTATTTGGATATTTATTATTTGAATACATTTCTAGAGCTTTTTTTGAAATATCAAATGCGTATATATTAGCATGTGTAATAATTTTTTTATCAACTTGACCACTACCACATCCAGCGTGTAGTAAAAGGCTGTTAGGTTTTGTAAAGCGGATTAAATGATAATTTAAAGACGGTCTTATAAGTAATATTCTGTAAAAATAAGCTATAAAATCATATAAAATTTTTGACTTTTTGTTACCCCAGTATTCATCCCAATTTTGGGGATCTATTAACATTTTTTTACTCATTTATTTTTTTTAATTCTATATTTGTCTTTATTAAATATTCGGTTTAAAAAAATTAAAAACAAATTTTTTACCCCAATAAAAACATCTTTAAAAGTTTGTTTTGACTGACCATAAACTCTTGAAGGTAAATTAATAGGAATCTCTCCTATTTTATATTTATTATAATTCAAAATAAATAGACTTTCAAAAAAGAAAGAGTATCTTTTAAAATTTATTAAATTTATAAAATTTCTATCAATATTATTTAGATTATAAAGCCTGAATGCACCTGTAGAATCATGTTTAAGACCTAAAAATAGCCTTGATGCTAAATGACCTAAATAGGTAAGTATTTTTCTATACAAATTCCAAGATATAATACTTTCTTTATTTATAAATCTTGTGCCAATAACTAAGTCATAATTTTGTTTTAGTTTAATAAAATCATAAATATATTCAGGTGAATGTGATAAATCACAGTCCATTGTTATTAGATAATTATAATTTTTATCATATGCATAGTTAATCCCATCCATATGTGCACTTCCAATACCTCTTTCAGAATTTTTTCTATGAATGATCTTTACCTTATTGTCAGATTTGGATATTTCGTCTAAAACTAAACCAGTTCCATCAGGAGAATCATCATCAAGAAATAATATTTCAAATTCTAATTTTAAATCATTTAATTTATTATAAATAATTTTTACATTTGTTTTTTCATTATAAGTAGGAATAAATATTAAAGTTTTATTTTGATTCATTTTTTAACTCATAATTAATCATATCCTCTATCATTACTTTGAAAGATTTTTTAGGTTTCCAACCAGTTAGTTTCTGTAACTTATATGGATTGCCACACCTGTATGTAGAATTTCTTGTTAATTTATTATTATTTCTTAGAGTATATTTCTTATAATCCAAACCTAAATAGTTATATGTTATTTTTACAAAATCTAGAATAGAATGTGTTTTTCCAGTTGCAATTATATAATTATCAGATTTTTTTTGGTTTTGCAGTAAAATAACAGCATCCATATAATCGTACGCGGAACCCCAATCTATTTTTGCTTTTAGATTTGAAATTTTTAATTTCAGATTTGATCCTTTGTAATTAGCTACTGCTGTTTTTACAATTTTTTTACTTAAAAATTTTTCTTTTCTAAATTCTGATTCATGATTAAAAAAAATTCCTACGTTAACAAATAAATTTAACGAATTCCTATAAAAATCAATTAAATTCATCGTGCTTGCTTTTGTTAAACTATATATTTCCTTTGGTTTTAGAATTGATTTTTCTGTCTTGATTTCACGAGAGTTATTAAAAATAAGGCTTGAAGAGGCAAAGAAAAATTTACATTTACTATGATATTTATATATTATTTGTAAAAAATAAATTGGCGCTAAAAAATTAATTAAATTACTATCAATTATTGTTTTATAACTATTTATTTTTTTATCATCCGAAGAATGATGTATAGCAGCAAAATAAAAAACATTATTTGGTTTGTATTTAATTATCAGTTTTTCAATTTTGCTATAACTCCTAAGATCAAAATTTTTTTTATTTAATCTTATTACTTTATGATTTTTTTCTTTGAGTTTTAATGAAATAATTGTACCATCTTGACCATCAGAGCCAACAACTATACTAGTTTTTTTCATTTTTGTTAATTTACATATTATTGATATTTTAACAATCTATAACTTCAAGTTCTGGTAATGGAAATATTAATTTTTGATTTTTATAATTTTTAGAATTTATAAAAAATTCCTTAAAATGCCATGGCAAGATTAATAAATAATTATCTTTTGAATTTAATATCAAATTTTCATCTACTATAGGAATATTAGTACCAGGTGTTAAAGAATTAAATTTATCTAGGTTTACTTCACCAATTGAATCAATATCATTTGTACTTAAATCACAATATTGCAATATGACATTGCCTTTCGTTGATGCGCCAATACCATAAACTTTGTGACCACTATTGTTAATCTTTTCTATTAAATTTTTTAATACTTTTTTACTATTTTCAATATTAATTTTAAAATTATCGTATATTTTTAGTTCATCAATTCCTTCATTCTTTTCATATTCTAATAATTGATTAATATTTTTTAAATTTGGTTGGTACTTTGAATTTTTATGAGAACACGTTATTAAAAAACTACCACCATTTGTTTTTGTTAATTCTACATCAATAATTTTCAAATTTGAGTGATCACATATATATTTAATTTGCTTTAGTGAATAATATTCTAAATGCTCATGACAAATAGTATCATATGCATTAAATTTTAACATTGATGGAAGATAACTCTGTTCAAGTAACCAAACTCCTTCATTTTTATCCAAGGTTTTACTAATTGTTTTAGCAAAATCTATTGGATCTTCTAAATCATAGAACATAGCAAAAGATGTGATAACTTTTGCTTTATTAAAATAATTATGTTTTTCGATTATTTTATAGGAAAAAAAATCAGAAATTATTTTAACATTTTTGTCATAATATTTCTTAAATCTTAGAGCCGTAGGGTCAATACCAACTAGATTAAGATTTGAAGAATCATAGAAAGAAAGAGTTGTTCCATCATTACTTCCAATATCAATAACTAAATCAGATTTATTAAGTAATATTTGATTTTTTATTTTTTCTACGATTTTTTCTAGATGATTTACCATGCTTAGATTTAAAGATGATCTGTAACCATAATTATCTCCATACATTTCATTTAAATCAAAACTATTAGATAATTGAACTAGTCCACAATAACTATCGTCGTTACCGTGGCATTTGATTAGTTCTAAGTCACCACTAGAGATTTTTTCTTTTTTACTTTTAGGGAAAACACCGGTAAGAACTAAATTACCTAAATTTATTATTTTTTTTAAATTTGTATTTCCACAAATTCTACATTTTGAAATTTTATTCATCCATAATATTTGATAGATTTTCGTATTTATACAATCTTCCTTTTTTATTAACAAGGTCAAAATATCTTCCACTCTCTGTTATTTTACCTTTCTCAAGTAAGTAAATTTGATCTGCAAATTTTATTGAACTAAATCTGTGCGTAACAATAACTATTGCTATATCTTTTTTTATTTCATTTATAGCTTCATTAATATGAAATTCATTTAGTAAATCTAAATTACTAGTTGCTTCATCTAAAATAAGTAGTCTTGGTTTATTAATTAAAGCTCTTGCTATTGCAAGTCTTTGCCTTTGACCTCCAGACAAGTTAATGCCATTTTCACCAATATTTGTATTAAAACTCTCTGGAAGATTTTTAATGAAATCATATATTTGGACTTTTTTACAAATTTGGATAATTTCATTCATTGATGTTTTTTGATTTGATAATTTCAGATTAAAAATAATACTTCCATCTACGAAAGTTGTATCCTGACTTACATAAGCAATATTTTTTCTAAATTCATTCAAGTCTACGTCCTTTATAGAAATATTATCAATAAATACCTCTCCTTTATTAGCTTTAATTAATCCTAACAACATATCCAATAAAGTAGATTTACCTGAACCCGAAGGTCCGACAATAAAAGTTGATTTTTTATTTTCTATTTTTAAATTTATATTATTTAAAATAGATATATTTTTTTTGTATTCAAAATTAACATTTTTAAATTGTATAGAATTGCGAAAATAAACTATTTTTTGACCGTTAATTTCTTGATTTTTTAATAATTCATTTATACGACTATTAACAGAAGTATAAATTGGTTGACGTTCTAAAACTCTATTAAAATTTGAAATTAATTGACTAAATAATGGTATGAGTCTGGAAAATATCAATAACAAGACTAAAATTTCACTAAAATTAATATTTAGTTTTTTATGAAAAATAAAAATTAAAACCATGAATAATATGCCAAATAGATATGAGAATGTTCTTAGCGACCCATCAATTAATGAAAGTTTCCATGAACTATCATTCAAAAGATCCACCTCGTAATTAATTTGATTTGAAAAATTTTCAAAATTTTTAGATGATTTCAAAAATTTTTTATTCTGAATAATAGAATTTATAAGAGATAACAATCTAATATTGGACTCATTATTTGATTTTGATGTATCATTTAATTTTTTTGAAAATAAAGAATTAATCATTAAAGTTATAAAGAAAAAAATTATTGCTAGAATAGATCCAGTAAAAGAAATTAGAAAACTAGAAAAAATAAAAAAGATAATTTGAAAAAAATTTGTAATAACCCTTAATGAGTCTAAATGAGCCTCTGATGTTGCTTCAATTTCTCTACTTATAGTTGATTGAAACTTACCACTTTTGTCCTCTAACATCCATTGCCAGTTAACTCCATAGTAATTATTAATCATTGATAGTGTATATTTTTTTTTAAGATTTATTTGAATTTTTTTTGAGAATAATTCAATCAGTAAAAGAACAAATTGGCCTAAAAAGATTAATAAAGATGAAGTAATAATTATAGAAAAAAAATTTAAATCAATTTTAAAAAAGTCAAATAATATATTCAAATAATCAATATATTTATTTTCCTCTAAATTATTATTTTGTAGAAATTGTAAAGCTGGTACTAATAGTGGGATGCCTAAAATTGTAAGAAAAGAACTAAAGAAATTTAATATTATAACTAATAAAAAATAAGGTGTTTCATATGCAATGTTAATTAAAGATTTAATCTTTGCATAGATATATTTAATACTAAGATTCTTTAAATTCATAAATTTTATTAAAATATTCCGCTATCTCATTACCACAAATTTTATTTTCTAAATCTGAACCATCTCTCTGGTAAAATAAGACTTCTGGACATTTACTTTTAAAACAAAATTTGTTTATTACTTCTAAATATGTA
>CACLBK010000028.1 GCA_902605135.1 uncultured Alphaproteobacteria bacterium | reverse complement strand
ACGAAAAAATATTGTTTAATGCACTTAATTATTCTCAAGAAATATCAAGTATAAATAATCTTTGTCTATCAGGTGGTTGCGCAATGAATTCACTAGCTAATGGAAAAATAAGAAAAAAAACAAATTATAAAAATATATATATACCATCTGCACCAAGTGATGCAGGTGGCTCAATTGGTAGTGCTTTAAATTTATATTTTAAATTGTACAAACAAAAAGAACATTTCTTTCAAAATAACCCATATCTTGGTTGTGATTATTCAAATGAATTAATAAAAAATGAAATAGAAAAAAATACAAAATTAAATAATTTAAAAAAATTTCATATAATGAATTTTGAATTTAATGAATTGATCAATTTTGTTGCCAAAAAAATAGTGCAAGGAAATGTAGTAGGCTGGTTTCAAGGAAGAATGGAATTGGGACCTAGGGCATTAGGTAATAGATCAATCTTATGCGATCCTAGAATTAAAAATCTTAAAGATTTATTAAATATCAAAATCAAAAGAAGAGAATCTTTCAGACCATTTGCTCCTGCTATTTTAAAAGAGTATATGGAAGACTGGTTTGATGATATCTTTGATTCTCCGTTTATGATGCAAGTTACACCTATAAAAAAAGAAAAACTTAATTTGGTACCTGCAATTGTTCATGTTGACGGTACTTGTAGAGTCCAAACTGTAGATTATGGTAATAACAATATTTTTTATAATTTACTGAAAGAATTTCATAAGTTGACTTCTGTCCCTATTCTATTGAATACTTCTTTTAATGAAAACGAACCTATTGTTAATGAGCCAAAAGAAGCTATTAATTGCTTTCTTAGAACCAAATTAGATATATTAGTATTAAATAATTATATAATAATGAGGAAGTAATGAAAACTGCATTAATTACTGGAATAACAGGACAGGATGGATCTTATCTTGCAGAAATACTTTTGAAAAAAAAATATATTGTCCACGGTATTAAAAGAAGAACTTCATTATTCAATACTGCTAGAATAGATCATCTGTATCAATCACCTCAAGATAAGGATAAAAAATTTTTTCTTCATCATGGCGACATGACAGATTCTTCATCATTATTTAATATTGTTCAAAACACTAAACCTGATGAAATTTATAATTTAGCTGCTCAATCTCATGTTTCTGTATCATTTGAAGAGCCTGAGTATACAGCCCAATCAGATGCTTTAGGAACCCTTAGAATTCTTGAAGCAATAAAATCTCTTGGACTTGAAAATAAAACAAAATTTTATCAAGCTTCGACATCAGAATTATATGGTAATTCGCCTCCACCTCAAAATGAAAAAACATTATTTTTGCCACGATCACCATATGCAGTTGCTAAGTTATACGCGTATTGGATAACAAAAAATTATAGAGAAGCGTATAATATATTTGCATCTAATGGTATTTTATTTAATCATGAGTCACCAAGAAGAGGAGAAACGTTTGTTACAAAAAAAATAATTTCAGCTCTAGTAAACTATAAGCTAAAAAAATCAAAATGTTTGTATTTAGGTAATTTAGATTCAAAAAGAGATTGGGGTCATGCTCAAGATTATATGTTAGCTGCATGGAAAATATTACAACACAAAAAGCCTGACGATTTCTGTATAGGTACAGGGGTCCAATATACTATTAGAGAGTTTATAGAAAAGGTCTGTAAAAAACTAGATTTATCAATTACGTGGAAAGGATCTGGTTTAAAAGAAGTAGCAATTAATAATAATAATATTTTTATTAAAGTTAGTAAAAGATATTTTAGACCAACTGAAGTTGATAGTCTACGAGCAGATTTTTCTAAAGCTAAAAAAGATTTAAATTGGAGTCCAAAAAAAAATATAGATGATTTAATTATTGAAATGATTGAGCATGAACTATCTATAAATACTTAGATGTCATTAAATTTTAGCAAAAAAGATAAAATTTTTCTTAGTGGTCACAATGGATTAGTAGGTTCTGCAATATATGAAATATTAAAAAAAAATGGATACCATAATATTATTACTGCTTCCAAAAAAAAATTAGATTTACGCAATCAACAAAAAGTACAAAAATTCTTTTTAAATAACAAAATAGATGCAGTTATAATTGCTGCTGCAAAAGTAGGCGGTATAAATGATAATAATCAAAATAAAGTAGATTATTTGTACGACAATACAATGATTGCATTTAACTTAATTCATACAGCATTTAAAAATAATATTAATAGATTAATTTTTTTAGGAAGTTCATGTATTTATCCGAGAAATTGTAAACAACCAATTAAAGAAGAGTATCTTTTAACATCATCCTTAGAACCAACAAATGACGCATATGCAATTGCAAAAATAGCTGCAATTAAACTTTGTCACTACTACAATCAAAATAAAAAAACATCATATAGATGCTTGATGCCAACTAATATTTATGGATTAAACGATAATTTTGATCCAAATTTTGGCCATGTAATTCCCTCACTAATAACCAAATTCAAAAATTCGAAATTAAATAATTCTGAAGTTATAATTTGGGGTAATGGAAAACCAAAAAGAGAATTTTTACATGTTAATGATTTAGCGGAAGCTGTAAAATTCACAATGGAAATTAGTCATAAAAAATTTATGAGCAATGCCTATAATTCGTATTTTAACGTTGGTTCTAATGAAGAAATTTCAATAAAATTATTAGTAAATTTACTAAAAAAATTATTTAATCATGATTTTAAAATTAATTATGATTCAAGTATGCCAAATGGAACTCTTAGAAAAAAATTAAATTCGAATAGATTAAATAAGCTTGGTTGGCAATCTAAAATAAAGCTAAAAAAAGGACTTTCTGATCTCATACATTCACTTAAAAACTAAATTTTATCTAAAACCTTAATTATTTTTTTAATTTCTTCAGTGGTATTATAATGTGTAAAACTTAATCTTACTACACCGTCTCTAGGATCTATATCTAAGTTTTTTAGACACCGCCATGCGTAAAAATTATCGTTTCTTGTCGCAATTTTATTTTTTACAAATAGTTTACTAATTTTTTTAGAGCTATGTTCTTTTGAAAAAAATGCAATTGTAGGAGCTCTATTTTTATTTGAAATTTTGTTTTTGCCTATAAGTGTTAGATCTTTTCTTTCATCAATATACTTAAGAATTGGATTAGCTATATCTTCCTCGTGTTGGGAAATCAATTCATTAATTTTCGTTATTTTTTTTCTAATACTTAATTTAGTATTGCTAAAATGATGATCATACATTTTATAAAAATATTCATAAATACCTATTAATGATGCAAGTGCTTCATGATTAGCACCTCCTGGATTTAAGGTATATGGATACATGCCATTTAAAAATTCATGATTTTGATTAGGAAGTTTTTTTAAAATTTTCTCCTTACCATAAAGAAGTGCAACATGTGGCCCATACGTTTTATAAAGACTAAAAGTATAGAAATCTACATCAAGTTCTTTAACATCTGGGAAACCATGAGGTGCATATGAAACACCATCACCAATTAATATAGCTTTATATTTATGGACAATTGAAGCTATGAGTTTTAAATTATTAACTGAGCCGACTATATTAGAACAATGTGTTACTGCTACTATTTTAGTTTTTTTTGATAGTAATTTTTTTAATTTGTCTAATTTTAATTCACCATCTTTTTTATCAAAACTCCATTCTTTTATTACTGCACCTTTTTCTTTTAACCTTCTCCATGGGCTTATATTTGCTTCATGATCTTGATTTGTTACAATGATTTCATCACCTTTTTTTATAGACTTGCCTAAAGCATTTGATAATACATATAAATTATTACTTGTTGAATCTCCGATTAATATTTCATTTTTTTTTGCATTAATTATTTTTGCAAAATAATTTAATGCCTTATCCATATTTTCTCCTGCCATTTTTGACATATCAAATTCTGCATAAGGCTGTACTTTTGTTGATTTCATAAAGTGAGTTAATCTATCAATAACTGTTCTTGGCACATAACTGCCCCCTGCATTTTCTGCAAAAACCCAATCTTTACAAATAGCATCATCAAAAGCTGGGAATTGTGATCTTACGTATTCTGTATCAAGTTTAATATTTTCTAACACTAGTCTTGCCTCTTATTGTATATTCTTTTATTCTAATATAAAAAAAAATAAATGAATATTTATCTTTAGTTTTAGCACAGATATGATTGATAAACGTAAATTTTATATAAATGGTGAATGGATTAATCCAGTGATTGAAAATGATTTTGAAGTCATTAATCCATCTAATGAGCAATCTTATGCTGTTATTTCTTTGGGAAGTAAGAATGATGTAGATTTAGCTGTACACTCAGCAAAACAATCTTTTTCAACTTGGAGTCAAGTCGATAAAAAAGAAAAGATAATTCTTTTAGAAAAATTACTTAAGATCTACAATGAAAGGTGGGATGAAATCACAAAAACAATGTCTGATGAAATGGGTGCGCCTTTAGATTGGTCCTCTTCAGCCCAAACTTCTTCAGGAGCAGATCATATTGACGATTTTATTTATAGATTTAAAAATTTTGATTTTGAAAGAAAATTTCAAAAGAATTCTAATAATTACATTATTTATGAGCCTATTGGAGTATGCGGTCTTATTACACCATGGAATTGGCCAATAAATCAAATTACTTTAAAAGTAATACCTGCATTAGCTACTGGCTGTACTATGATATTAAAACCATCTGAAATTGCTCCTTTATCCGGTATACTTTTTGCTGATATTGTTAATGAAGCTGGCTTTCCTCCAGGTGTTTTTAATTTAGTTAATGGTACAGGTGAAGGAGTGGGCACTAATCTTTCTTCCCATAGTGATATTGATATGATTTCCTTTACTGGTTCGACACGTGCAGGTAAACTTATTTCCAAAAATGCAGCTGATACAATTAAAAGAGTTTGTCTAGAATTAGGAGGCAAAGGAGGTAATATTGTTTTTGCTGACTCACATCCAGAAGCAGTAAGACAAGGTGTTAGAAATATTATGAGTAATTCTGGGCAATCTTGTGATGCACCAACAAGAATGCTAGTTGAAAAATCAATTTATAAAAGAGCAACTGAAGAAGCAGTAGATGAAGCAAATAAAATTAAAGTTGATATTGCTTCTAAAAACGGAGATCATATCGGACCTGTTATCTCTCAAACTCAATATGATAAAATAATAGATCTTATTAATAGTGGAATAAAAGACGGAGCCTCACTTGTTGCGGGTGGTACTGATAAACCAATTGGACTAGAAAAAGGTTATTTTGTTAAGCCTACAATATTCACAGATGTGACTAATAACATGAGAATTGCAAAAGAAGAAATTTTTGGACCAGTACTTTCAATAATTCCTTTTGAACATGAGGATGAGGCAGTATCAATAGTAAACGATACATTGTATGGGCTAGGAAACTATGTTCAAACTCAAGATAAAGAAAAAGCAAAAAGAGTAGCAAGAAAAATTAGATCTGGGGGTGTTTATATAAATGGTAATAGCGCTGATCCTGGAACTCCTTTTGGTGGTTATAGACAATCAGGTAATGGAAGAGAAGGTGGAGATTGGGGTTTAGATGAATACTTAGAAATTAAAACAATTTGTGGATGGGAGTAATCTAAACTTTGACTTTTTTAAAATAATTTAATCTACCTATTATTTCATCTCTTTCAATATAATATCCTTGAAGATGTCTATTCCCAGAGTTTGGATCAAATTCAGTTCTTCCATGCAGTACCCTTCTGTTGTTAAAGCAAAAAATATCACCTGCTTCTAATCTAAAATCAATTTTAAATTTATTATTTTGAAGTAATGATGCAAAATATTGATAAGAGTCGTAAAATTTTTTCATTTTTTTTGGATCTATATCGACTGTACCCATTGCTGCCATACTAAATCTAATATCATTATAATCTTTATCTTTTGTTAGTGTAATTATTGGTGAATGAAGAATTCTAATAGATTTTTGAGTATAATCAGTATCTTTAAATTTTACATAAGTTTGTGTTAAAATTTTAAAGACATCTATTTCATTTTTTTTTAAATAATTTGCAACTGCAAAGCCATCTACAACAGATGATAAGCCACCATTTGCTTCATTTACTAAGCAATGAAGAAACTGATAACCTGGAGCATATTCAAAATAAGGTAAGTCTGTATGATTCCTCAATGCATCTGCTGTATAAGCAGTGTTATTGGGTTTTGGTATATTAATTACTTCAAATGGCGTGCCAAAAAATGTTTCTCTATGATGGCTTATTCTATTTAATATTTTGAATGCTGATTTTTTCTTAGTTGGGGCATTTTTAATTAAAGCAAAACCATACCTATGAAGTAAATTTAGCCATTTGCTTAAATATTTATCATTTTTAATTACACTATTATGATCAATAATGATTTTCTTTAAATTTTTTTTTAGTTTTCCATCCCAAAAAACATAAGGTGATTCATATTTTTGTTTATTTATTTCTGAATAACAATGATCTCTTAACCATTTTAAATTAAATTTACTAGTATGATCACCTTCACTCCAATCAATATTGAGTTTATTTTTTTCAATTTTGTACTTTTTAGGAAATATATTTTTACTTACAGTTAAAATATTGAAGACTCTCATATTAGCAGTAGGATGTATTGCTGTTGGGCAATTATCTCTTAACCACATAAAGTGATATTTACTTTCAAAATTATCTTTCCATATAATACTTATGTGCTCATGCTTTTTTTCTAATTTTTTTACATGATATTTGCTACTCATTTTGAAATATTTATACCTGAATAAATTATCTTAGTATATTTAATAAATTAATGAAATCGAAAAATAATAATCTGTTAGGGATTTCTTTCATGTTGTTATCGATGTTTTGTCTTAGTATAAATGATATTACTTATAAATATTTAAGCTTTCATTTTCCCGTTTGGGAATCAATTTTCTTTCGAGCACTAAGCGGAAGTATCATTGCAACTTTCTTAGTAATGTATTTTGGGTTTGATAAATTAAAAACTAAAAAACCAGTTGGACATGCTGTAAGAGCTCTCTCAGCATCTGCATGTGTTGTATTTTATATATATGGAATTAATCATTTAATGTTATCTGAAAATATTGCTATTGCACATTCTGCTCCTATTATTGCAGCATTTCTTGCTGTACCAATACTTGGTGAGAGAATTGGGATTTTTAGAACTACTGCAATATTAATTGGTTTTATTGGTGTAATAATTATTGTTAAGCCTGGTACTGATTTATTCAAACTAGAAACACTCTATCCTCTCATATCTGCAGCTTTTATGGCTTCTGTTTATTTATCAACTAGATCAGTAATGAGCACTGACTCTAGTGTTGCTATTGTTTTCTATTACTCTTTTGCATTATTAATAACATCAATAATATTTTTCCCAGATAATTTTATTATGCCAAATGGAATACAATTAATTTTTGCTATGAGTTTAGGTGTGATGGGATCACTAGGACATTTATTTATGTCTCAAGCAGCTAAATATGCAGACGTTGCAATAACTTCACCCTTTGAATACTCATCTTTCATATTTGTAGGCATAATGGGATATTTAATTTATTCTGAAGTTCCAACTTTGAGTATTTATTTAGGGGGAACAATAATTATTAGTACTGGAATATTTATAGCTTACAGAGAAAGAAAAAATATTTAAATTAAAAAATTATTTCTTTTAAATTTTTCTTCTTATATTTTTGATTTCTTATTTTATTTAAAATAATTTTTTTACCTCCACAAATTAAAAATTTATTATCAATATCTTCTTCTTTTAAAGGGTTATTTTTCCCTCCTTTAATATGTGATATTTTTTCAATCAATATACTTCCATCATTCATTATTACTTTAATTATATCAGGATACTTAGGATCATAATCTTCAAAATTATTCGGTACTTTGTAAGTGACTAGTTTAATCTTTCTAGTCATATTTAAACTTTTTTTATTTTTGGAAATATTTAAACTACTTAAATCTAATTTACCATTAATGAGAGCGGTTGCTAAACAATAACTCAATGAAAATCTAGCTTCAGTAGAATTTTTAGGTATATGAAATTTTGATACTCTGGACCAAGGTTCTGGAAACTCAATTGAAATAGATTTAATATTTTTTTTTATAAAAATTTTTTTATTTAAAATTAATCCTCCTTGTATTACCCTTTGTGAATAACTACAAACTGGCCAAAATTTAATGAAATTTGGAAATTTAATTATAGCATTTCCTAAATCTGATTTTTTAAAATTATTATTTAATTTTTTAGAAAATTTATTACCATATAATTCAATAAATCCTCTCTCAATATTCCAAATATCTTGATTAGCTGTACCTCCATTTTTTGCAAGTAAGGCTGATTGTACTCCAGCTTGTGCAGCAAACCCAATATGAAAAGCTTTTGTATCTTTACCAAATTGTTGTTTTAAACCAGATGAAAAACTCGTAGCAATAGAAATTGCATTTGCCATTTGATTTGCATTTAATTTTAATACTTTTGATACTGCAGCCGCAGTCCCAACAACACCAATTGTATTTGCAGAATGCCAACCTCTATAATAATGATCATAACTAAGTGCTTGTCCTAATTTGATTATTAGTTCATATCCTACTACCCATCCTTGATATGTTTCCTCAATTGAGATATTTTTTATTTGAGCGATAGATATAAGAGCTGAAAAAATTGGTGCACTAGGATGAGATCCTGCTACGTATTCGTAATCATCAAAGTCTATCGAGGCAGCTCTTACACCATGTAAAAAACTTGCAGAAGAAATAGATAATTTTTTTCCTCCTCCAAAAATTTTAATTTTTCCAGAATTATTATTTTCTAAACAATATTTTAATGCAACTTTTGATTGTTTTTCTTTAACACCTGACAATATACAAGATAGTGTATCTATGAATGCATTTTCTGCTCTTTTATAAGTTACCTTATTTATTTTAATTTTTTTTTGTGATGCCCAATTACAAAATTTTTTATGAAAACTCATTTTTTATATTTTGCAATCATTGTAATTTCTTGTTTTTCATTAAGAATTCTTCCAATAATTTCATCTTCTGAATTTTCACCAATTTCTACAAAGAAATTATTGTTATATACAAGAGGCGCTGTAGCTTTATATTCAAAAGAATTGAACTCAATCTCGTTCTTTCTTGCAAGATTTAAAAGATAAGTTGCTTGAAGAGGTGCATGAACTAATAATCCCATATGACCTTCATAATTTTTTGTATAATCATTATCATAATGAATTTTATGACTATTAAAAGTTAAGGCAGAATACCTAAATAGCAAAGTTGATGAACTATAAATCTCTACTTTGTCAATAAACTTTAATTCATCTTTTATTTTAGGAGTAACTGAGTTTTTAGTTATTTTTTCTCTATAAACAGCAGTTTGATCTTCTGATATTATTAATTTATTTTTATTTAAATATTCATGATTAATATTAACAAAACATAGATTGCCTGATCTACCTTTCTTAAATTCAATATTTGAAATTGTTGAATTTTTTTTAATTTCAGACCCAATTTCAAATTTATCAAATATTTTTATTTTACCACCAGCCCACATTCTAATTTTATAAGGTAACTCAGGTAAGAAAATGCCTAATTTTGTATTTCCATCTTTGTCTAGATCTTTTATCAAAGCTACATCTGGGCTTAAGCATAAAAAAATTCCCTCAGGTACGGTTTGATCACTTAAACAGTTTTGATTGATTGTTTTTTTTAAATGATCAACTAATCGAGGAGTAATAATATCACTTCTTGAAATTTTCTTTCCAATCCAATCTTTATAATTATCCATATTTAATATACTCGAGTTTACTTATAAATTAATAATAAGTATAATTTATATTTTAAAAAATGAAAAAAACATTTGACTATATAATAGCAGGAGGAGGTTCTGCTGGATGTACATTAGCCTCAAGATTATCTGAAAATAAAGATATAAAGGTATTGCTAATAGAAGCAGGGGGGTCAGGAAAAAGTTTATTCACTCAAATGCCTGGTGGTAACGGATACATTTTTGGAAACCCTAAATTTGATTGGGGTTTTGAGTCAATACCTCAACCTTCTTTAAATAACAGAAAAATTTTATACCCTAGAGGTAAAGGATTAGGAGGATCCTCTCTTTTAAACGGTATGATTTACATGAGAGGTGCTCCAGGTGATTTTAATAGGTGGAGACAAAAGGGCCTAGAGGGTTGGTCATATAATGATGTATTACCATATTTCAAAAGATCTACTTCAGCTTTTCACAGAGAAAAAAATGAATATCACTCGCATTCAGGTCCTTTAAAACTTACACCGGCAGGTAATTACAATTCTATCGATAAAGCATTTATTGATGCATGTGTTGAAGCAGGGGCAGAAATTAATAATGATTTTTATAATGGAAATCTAAATGGAGTAGGCCGATATGATGTTAAAGTATGGAATGGAAAAAGACAATCATCTGCAGAAGCTTATTTGAAATTTAAACCTAAGAACTTAACAATTTATAAAAATACATCTGTGATAAAAATTTTAATTGAGAAAAATAAAGCTAAAGGATTGCTTTTATCAAATGGAGAAGTTTATGCCTCATCAGAGGTAATATTATCTTTAGGAGCATTCGGTAGCCCGAAATGTTTAATGTTATCAGGAATTGGTCCAGAAGAACATTTAAAAGAAAAAAATATTGATTTATTAATAAATTTACCCGGAGTAGGTGAAAACCTTCATGATCATCCTGTTATGCCAATGAATTGGGGTTTTCAAAATGACAGTTTAAGTTTCTCTAAATATCAAAGGATAGATAGAGCTATTATGGTTGGATTAAAATATATTTTATTTAAAAAGGGATTAGCCGCAGCTCCTTTTTGGTCAACAAATCTATTTCATGCAATAAGAGAAAAAGATATGCCTGAAATACAAGTATTCATGACACCCATGTGTTTTAAAGAAGAAAAAGATAACTGGTCTATGAGTTTAAATAATTTATTAAATTTCGGTTCATTATTTTTTTCTAGAGGTAAGAAAGCATTTCCAGGATTACACTTTCAAATTAATTTACTAAGACCAAAAAGTACTGGAAATTTAAAACTTAAAAGTTCAAATCCTAATGATGATCTTAATATAAATCCTAATTGGTTCAACGATCCATCTGATATGGAAGATATGATAGAAGGGATGAAGCATACAAGAGAAGTATTATCTAAGGCCAGTTTAGCTAAAATTGTTTCAGAAGAATTACTTCCAGGAAAAAAAATTAAAAGTGATCAAGATTTAAAAGAATCAGTTCGAAATTATGTTCAAACGGGTCATCATCCTGCATCTACTTGCGCAATGGGTTCAGGTAATAATAAAATGGCTGTACTTGATAATCAGCTTAAAGTTAAAGGAATAGACAATCTGAGAGTAGTAGATGCTTCTTCTTTCCCAGATATGATAAGTGGAAATATAAATGCATCTGTAATTATGTTAGCTGAAAAAGCATCAGATATGATATTAAAAATTAATTAATGACAAATAAGTTGACCAATGAAAATATTTAAGTTTAAATAAATTATGTCCGAAATTCAAACCTACAAATTTTATACAGGAAATAGATGGCATGAACCTTCTTCTGAAAAATATTTTGAAAGTGAGGATCCATCTATTGGAAAAGTTTGGGCAAAGGTCCCTGATTGTAATGAAAAAGATATTAATCTTGCAGTATCATCTGCTAAACACGCTTATTATGATGGCCCTTATGGTAAAATGCATCCAGCAGAAAGAGGAAGAACATTAACTAGAATTGGAGATATTATTGCTAAAAATGCTGAACGTATTGGGCAAATAGAAACTAAAGACAACGGCAAACTTCCAAAAAATATCACTCCTTCTTTAACTAGCTGGCAGACAGAGAGTTTTTATTATTATGCAGGTATGTGTGACAAGTATGAAGGTAGATTGATACCTTCAGAGGTTCCAAATATGCATAATTATTTAAAATGGGAACCGTTTGGAGTTGTTGCACTTATTCTGCCTTGGAACTCACCAATTGGAACATTAATCTGGAAATTAGCGCCAGCAATAGCAGCAGGCAATACTGTTGTAATTAAACCTTCAGAAAGAGCATCATGCTCTACATTAGAGTTAATGAAAATTTTAGAAGAAGCTGATCTTCCAGAAGGTTTGATTAATGTTGTTACTGGTTTTGGTCCTACAACCGGAGCGCCTCTTATTGAACACCAAGATGTTAGGATGATAAGTTTTACAGGTGGAACAAAAGGGGGGAGTGCAGCAAGTTTAAGTGCATCCAAAAATGTAAAACCTATTATTATGGAGTTAGGGGGGAAATCACCACAAATTATATTCAAAGATGCTGATTTAACTTTATCAGTAAATGGAGTTGTGTCGGGTATCTTTCCAGTTTCAGGTCATAGTTGTATTTCGGGATCAAGAATACTAGTGCATAAAGATATAAAAGATAAATTTACTCATAATTTATTAGAAGTTGTTAAAAAGGCTAAAGTTGGTCACCCAAATGATACTGCAACACAAATAGGACCTATAGCAAATAAAGAGCAATATGATTCTATTTTATCTAAAATAGAGTCTGCAGAAAAAAGAGGTTTAAAATTACTAATTGATGGAAGAAAAGAACAAAAGTCTGAAGGATACTATATTGGACCAACTATTTTTGATAATGTTCCAAATGAAGATGATTTAGCTCAAAATGAAGTATTTGGACCTGTCGCCTCAATACAAACTTGGGAGGATGAAGATGAAGTAATTAAAATTGCAAACGATACTATTTATGGGCTTGCAGCAGGTATTTGGACTAAGGATACTAATAAAGCTATACGTTTATCAGATAAGATAGAGGCTGGAACTGTTTATATAAATAATTATTTTAATGCTTCTACTCAATCTCCAGTTGGAGGCTTCAAGCAATCAGGATACGGTCGTGAAAATGGATGGGAGGGAATGCAAAGTTATATGCAGACTAAATCTACGTGGCTAGCTACCAATCCATATCAACCAAAACCATTTTAAGAAGAAATTATTCTTTCCAGTTTGGTTCTCTTTTTTCTAAAAAAGCTTCAATACCTTCCTTGGAATCATTATGTAGCATATTCTCAGTCATTACCTTTGAAGTATAAGTATACGCATCTTCTAAATTCAAATCTTTTTGTTTGTAAAAAGCCTCTTTACCAATTTTAATAGTATTAGAAGATTTAGACGATATTTTTTTAGCAATTTGAAATACATTTTCTTTTAAAATATCTTCTTCAAAGACATCATTTATTAAACCAATCCTTAATGCTTTATTTGCATCTATAAGATCTCCAGTGAGAAGCATTTCCATTGCTTGTTTTTTACCTACAGTTCTTGATAATGGAACCATTGGTGTAGAACAAAATAATCCGATATTAACACCAGGGGTTGCATATTTTGCTTTACTACTTGAGTAAGCTAAATCACAGCTAGAAATTAACTGACAGCCTGCTGCAGTAGCAATGCCATCAACCATAGCTATAACTGGTTTATTATTTTTATTAATTTTCAGCATTAGATGAGAGCACATTTGAAATATTTTTTTAAAATAGCTTTCACCTTTGTCTTTCTGCAATCTTTGTGAATTTAAATCTTTTAAATTATGTCCTGCACAAAAAATATTACCTTTTGATGATAAAATAATTACTTTTACATCATTATCTTTATCAGCAATGTCTAGTGCTGATGTTAATTCATTGATCATGTTTTCACTTAAAGTGTTTTGGTTTTTCTGGTCATTAAGAATAATATTAAAAATATTATTATTTTTTTCAGTTAATATTAGATTAAAATTCATCTAATTGATTTGAATTTCAACATCTTTGGACAGGGAATTAGCGATAAAACAATATTTATGTGATCTCTCTTTCATCTTTTCCATTTCTTCATCAGAAATAGTAAAATTATCTTCAAATATTATATCTGGATTTAGTTCTATTTTATTTACGTACATTCTTCCTTCTACATTTTTACCTAAATACGAAATCGCTTTATCTTTGTAATTAATAACTGGCCATTTCATTTTCGCAGCTAAAGCTAAAAACGTCATCATAAAACAACTACTTACAGCTGCAGCTAGTTTTTGTTCTGGATTAATATTAGTTTCGCTTCCTCCATAATCTGGAGATGATCCTGCATCAATAGATACATTTTCGTTAAGTATTACTGTGTGATCAGTTAAGTATTTTCCAAATTCAAGTTTTTGATCTCCTAATTCCCACTTTAATTCGATTGAATGACTCATTTTAAGAATAATTAAAAGGTAGTGAGCATACTGTACCTTGTCTCTCAATATTGTCTGGTGTTAATACTATAACATCCTGCCCATCATTCCAATAATCTCTATCAACCATTGATAGCCCAATATTGGTTTTTAAAAATGGTGAATAAATGCCAGAGGTAATATTACCAATTTGAAATCTATTTTTTGAATATACAGGAAAAGGTATTGAGCACGGAGGAGTAGGGGATCCATCAAAAGTAATTCCTTTTAATTTTTTTTCTATTCCATTCTTTAATATTTTATTTAATGCATT
>CACLBK010000027.1 GCA_902605135.1 uncultured Alphaproteobacteria bacterium | reverse complement strand
AATAAAACATTTTAAAGTTAAGGGTGAGGACTACAAAGTTGAATTAATAAATGATTTACCTAATAATGAGGAAATCAGTATTTACAAACAGGGTGATTGGTTAGACTTGTGCCGAGGCCCCCACATGGTTTCAACTAAACAAATCGGTAAGGCATTTAAATTAATGAAAGTTGCTGGTGCTTACTGGCGAGGTGATTCATCCAATGCAATGTTAACAAGAATTTATGGAACTGCATGGGCAACAGAAAAAGGTCTTGAACAATACCTTTTACAAATTGAAGAAGCAGAGAAAAGAGATCACCGAAAACTAGGACGAGAAATGGATTTATTTCATTTTCAGGAAGAGGCTCCTGGAGCGGTGTTTTGGCATCCTAAAGGTTGGACATTATTCCAATCCTTAATAAATTATATGCGAAAGAGACAAGACAATGCAGGTTACGTAGAAACTAATACACCAGACATGATGGATAAGTCTCTATGGGAAACCTCTGGTCACTGGGATAAATTTAGTGACATGATGTTTAGAACTGAAGCAAAAGACGATAAAATTTATGCAATCAAACCAATGAATTGTCCTGGTGCTGTAGAAATTTTTAAACAAGGATTAAAAAGTTATAGGGATCTACCATTTCTATTATCTGAGTTTGGAAAAGTACATCGTTATGAACCATCGGGCGCCCTTCATGGATTAATGCGAGTGAGGGCATTTACACAAGATGATGCACATATATTTTGTACAGAGGATCAAATTACACAAGAGAGCAAGACGGTATGTGATCTGATACTTAGTATCTATAAAGATTTCGGTTTTGATAATGTTAGAATTAAATTTTCTGATCGTCCTGAAAAACGCGTTGGAGATGATGCTGTTTGGGATAAAGCTGAGGCTGCTTTAATGCAAGCTATGGAAGCAACAGGCCTTGAGTACTCGCTTAACCCAGGAGAAGGAGCATTTTATGGTCCAAAATTAGAGTTTGTTTTACGAGATGCAATTGGTAGAGATTGGCAATGCGGCACACTGCAAGTAGATTTAAATTTACCTGGAAGATTAGGTGCCACTTATATTGGAGAGGATGGTAATAAGAAAATACCTGTTATGTTGCACAGAGCTCTATTTGGTTCTTTAGAAAGATTCACCGGTATTCTAATTGAGCATTATGCAGGTCATCTTCCATTTTGGCTTTCACCGTTGCAAGCAGTAGTTGCTACAATTACATCTGATACTGATGAGTATGCTTACGAGGTACAAAAGGTATTAGTGTCAAAAGGAATTAGAGCCGAAATAGATACTCGTAATGAAAAAATTGGTTATAAGATACGTGAACACAGTAATAGCAAAGTGCCAGCAATTATTGCTGTTGGAAAAAAAGAAGCTCAAGATAAAACAGTATCTGTTAGAAGAATTGGATCTTCTGAAACAAAGACCTTTAAATTAGAAGATATTGCTACTAGCTTATATAAAGAAGCAAAATCACCAATAGAATAAACAATGAATAACATGCAAGGTAAGTTTCCAAGTACAAGACTTAGACGTAATAGAATGAAAGAATTTTCTCGTCGTTTAGTTTCTGAAAATACACTTAGTGTTAATGATTTAATTTTACCTCTATTTGTATGCGAGGGAAACAAAGTTGATGATCCTATTAATTCAATGCCTGGTGTTAGCAGATACTCTATTGATAATCTTTTAAATCAAGTAGAGAAAGCTGTTAAATTTAATATTCCTGCTATTGCTATATTTCCACAAATTGAAAGTGATCTTAAAAATTCTGAGGGAAGTTTAGCTGTAGATGAAAATAATTTGGTGTGTAGATCAATTAAAAGTATCAAAAAGGATTTTCCAAATATTGGTATTATATGTGATGTTGCCTTAGATCCTTTTACTGATCATGGGCATGATGGTTTAGTTATAAGTGATAAAATAGATAATGATAAAACTTTGGAGGTTTTGGAACAACAGGCTCTAGTCCAAGCGAATGCTGGTTGTGATGTAATCGCCCCGTCAGATATGATGGATGGAAGAGTTGGAAGAATAAGAACTGCATTAGATTCAAATAATTTTACAGATACTCTTATACTTTCTTACGCTGCTAAATATGCTTCAGGTTTTTATGGTCCTTTTAGAGATGCTATAGGCTCTGGTTCTAATTTAGGTAAAGATGGTAAATTAACATATCAAATGGATCCATCGAACAGTGATGAAGCAATTAGAGAAGTTGGATTAGATATAAGTGAAGGAGCAGATATGGTAATGGTTAAACCTGGTATGCCTTATCTTGATATTATTTCTAGAATAAAATCAGAATTTAAAATTCCAACCTTTGCCTACCAAGTATCTGGTGAATATTCGATGATAAAAGAGTCAATTAATAATGGTTGGCTAAATGAGAAAGTTATAATGGAATCTCTTTTGTCTTTTAAAAGAGCTGGAGCAAATGGTATACTGACTTACTTTGCATTAGAAGCTGCTGAAAAATTAAAAAATGAATAACATTCAATTTGAAAAAAGAAAGTCTATAGAACAAGTTGAGGAATCAAACGAGCTTGCTCCAAAATTTGATTCGAATGGTCTTATACCAGTTGTAACAACAGATTTTTCATCTGGCGAGCTACTTATGCAAGGCTATATGAATAAAGAAGCTTTTAAAAAAACTATAAGTTTGGGCGAAGCGGTATATTTTTCTAGAAGTAGAAATACTCTTTGGCATAAAGGTAAAACAAGTGGATTAACTCAAAAAATAAAAGAAATAAGAATTGATGATGATCAAGATTGTGTTTGGTTAAGAGTTGATGTCAAAGGTGGTGCCAGCTGTCATGTAGGATATAGATCATGTTTTTATAGAAGCATTCCTTTGGATAGTTCTAGCTCTAAAGTTATTCTTAAATTTGAAGAAAAAGAAAAAGTTTTTGATCCTGAAGAAGTATACAAAGGTGCCCCAAATCCTACTAAACTATGATGTCAGACAAATTAAAGTTTATTGAAACTAGTAAACTTCCAACAGATATTGGGGAGTTCACTGTACATGCCTTTACAGATGAAAATGAATCTAAAGATCATTTAGCAATATGTATGGGTGACTTGCTTACTGATGAGCCGGTTTTATCAAGAATTCATTCGCAGTGTATTACAGGTGAATCATTTTTTAGTATGAGATGTGATTGTAGATTTCAACTAACAGAATCATTAAAACAAATTGCCCAAAATGGCAGAGGAGTAATTTTTTATCTTCAGCAAGAGGGAAGAGGTATCGGTCTTTCAAATAAAATTAAGGCATATAGCTTACAAGACAGAGGACTAGATACAGTTGAAGCTAATCATCAATTAGGATTCAAAGATGATGAGAGAACTTATGAAAATATAGCTGGAATGGTAAAATATCTAGCAATTAAAAAATTGGACTTGATGACAAATAATCCAAAAAAAATTAAAGCACTTAAAGATATGGGTATTGAGGTAAATCAGAGAATTCCTCTTTTTTCCGACACTAATAAATATAATGAGAAATATATTTCTACAAAAAAAAGTAAACTTGGTCATTTAATTTAAGTGGAAGCGGATAGTTTAATAAGTAAATTAAATATGATTAGTCACCCTGAGGGTGGACATTATGCTGAAAACTTCAAGAATGATAATATAAGTCAAATTTATTATTTATTAAAAAAAAATGAAAAATCTCATTGGCATCGACTGGCTAAAAATGAAATATTGCATTTCTATTCAGGAGATCCTCTAGAAGTTTTTACATCTAGCGATGGAGTTAATTATGAATTTTTCTCCTTAGGATTAGATGATAATTATATTTACACGGTACAAGCAAATACATGGTTTGCTATGCGATCTGCTGGATCTTACAGCTTAATTGGATGCACTGTCGCACCTGCTTTTGATTTTAATGATTTTGAGCTTGCCCCTGCGACGTGGCGACCTGAAAAATTCAAAATTGAGTTATAGTTTTCACTTTTCTTTAATTTAAATTCTTTATATATTAAGAATATATAACGGAGGTTCTAAATGGATGCAGAAAGTAAATGCCCAGTAATGCATGGAGCAATTACAAAAAATATGGGGGAAGGTACATCAAATCGTGAGTGGTGGCCAAATCAACTTAACTTAAACATACTTCATCAACATGATCGTAAGTCCGATCCCATGGAAGAAGGATTTAACTACCGTGAAGAATTCCAAAAAATAGATTATGCTGCATTAAAAAAAGACCTCAATGATTTAATGACTGATTCACAAGATTGGTGGCCTGCTGATTATGGACACTATGGCGGCTTCTTTATTAGAATGACATGGCACGCTGCAGGGACTTATAGAACTGGAGATGGTCGTGGTGGTGGTGGAACAGGTGCTCAGCGTTTTGCTCCTTTAAATAGTTGGCCTGATAATGGAAACTTAGATAAAGCTAGAAGATTACTTTGGCCTATAAAGAAAAAATATGGAAATAAAATTAGTTGGGCTGATCTATTTATTCTAACCGGAAATGTTGCTATTGAATCTATGGGCGGAAAAACATTTGGATTTAGTGGAGGAAGACCAGATATCTGGGCTCCAGAAGAAGATATTTATTGGGGAGTTGAAGAAGAATGGCTTCAAAATAAAAGGTACACAGGTGATAGAATTTTAGACAACCCGCTTGCAGCTGTTCAAATGGGATTAATTTATGTTAACCCTGAGGGACCAGATGGAAAAGCAGATCCACTTGCAAGCGCAAAAGATATTAGAGAAACTTTTGCAAGAATGGCAATGAACGATACTGAAACGGTTGCCTTAACTGCAGGAGGGCATACTTTTGGGAAAGCACATGGTGCAGGTGATCCGGCTTTAGTTGGAGCTGAACCAGAAGGCGCGCCATTAGAACAAATGGGTTTAGGATGGAATAACTTACATGCTTCAGGTGTTGGAAGAGATGCAACAACAAGTGGTATTGAAGGTCCTTGGACAGCAAATCCTACACAGTGGGATAATGGATATTTTGATTTACTTCTAGGTTATGAATGGAAGTTAGTAAAAAGTCCTGCAGGAGCTCAAATCTGGCATGCCATTGATCAAAAAGAAGAACATATGGCACCACAAGTTGATGATCCATCAATAAAAGTTCCAACAATGATGACAACTGCAGATATGGCAATGCGTGAAGACCCAGAATATAGAAAAGTTTCTGAGAAGTTTCACAAAGACCCAGAATATTTTGCTGATCAATTTGCAAGAGCTTGGTTTAAACTTCTTCACAGAGATATGGGGCCAAAAACAAGATACATGGGGCCTGAAGTTCCAGAAGAAGAATTAATTTGGCAAGACCCTGTTCCAAAAGGTCACTCAAATTATGATGTCGAAGCTGTTAAAGCGAAAATTTTAAAAAGTGGTTTAACAACTAAAGAGATGGTTGAAACTGCTTGGGCAAGTGCTTCTACATTTAGAGGATCAGATATGAGAGGTGGAGCAAATGGTGCAAGAATTAGACTTGCTCCTCAAAAAGATTGGGAAGTTAATAAACCTGAACAATTAAATAAAGTTCTTGGTATTCTTGAGCCAATTGCAAAAGATACAGGAGCTTCAATAGCTGATGTGATTGTACTTGCGGGTAACATTGGTGTTGAACAAGCGTCTGGAATGGAAGTTCCTTTCACACCTGGTAGGGGTGACACTACTCAAGATAAAACTGATATTGATTCTTTTGGTGTTCTTGAACCTGAGGCAGATGCATTTCGTAATTATTTAAAAATGAACTACGATGTAACAGCTGAAGAACTAATGTTGGATAAAGCTCAACTTCTTGGGCTAACAGCTCCTGAAATGACAGTACTTGTTGGTGGCATGAGATCTATAGGTATTAGTGCAGATCAGCGAGGGTTATTCGCAGAAACTAGTGGTAAACTTACTAACGATTTCTTTGAAAAACTTTTAGATATGAGTGTAAGCTGGAAACCAACTGGAAGTAACTCTTACGAAGCAACTGATAAAATTACAGGTGAAAAGGTAAGAACAGCATCTAGAGTAGACCTCGTTTTTGGATCGAACTCTCAATTAAGAGCTATAGCAGAACTTTATGCAAGTGATGATAGTGAAGAAAAAATGAAAAAAGACTTCATTAAAGCTTGGAATAAAGTGATGAATGCCGATCGTTTCGATCTAGAGCAATAAAATTAGTTTTAATTAGTTTAAAAGTGGAACTTTAAGTTCCACTTTTTTTATTTTGGCATATTCGTTGCACCAGTTTCTAAAGAAATTATTTTGCCGTCTTTAAATTTATATATTGCCATAACAGCCTGAGTGTTTCCGTCTTTGAAAGTAACAAAAGAATGATGTACTCCAATTTCATCATTTTCATAAACTATCCTAGACTTATCTTCATTTATATCATCACTCATAGCCCAACCAATAACGTCTGATTTTGAGAGCTGATTACCTGAAGAGTGCATTGTAAATTTGAAGTCATCATGAATAATCTCATTCATTCCTGCTTCGTCTTTTTCATTAAACACCTTCATGTATTTTTCTAATATAGACATATTTTCTCCTAGTATTTTAATTTCTATATAAGTGTTTTTCTGAAATTAGTATTTAATTATCTTTCTTTGATATAGGGTTGACCAATTGCGTTAGGTGCAATTGCCTTACCAACAAAACCAGCGAGCAATACTACGGTCAGTATATATGGAAGTGCTTGTATTAATTGAACAGGAATTTCTCCTATTGCAGGCAACTCGACTCCTTGCAGTCTTATTTGTAAGGCGTCAGTAAAACCAAAAAGTAAACAAGCAATTAAAGCAGTTTTGGGATGCCACTTTCCAAAAATCATTGCGGCTAATGCTAAGTAACCTCTACCAGCAGACATCTCTCTAAAGAAATTAGCATTAACCGCAGTTGATAAATGAGCACCTGCAAAAGCAATTAACACACCATTAACAGCAAGAGCCTTGTACCTCATAGCAAAGACATTAATACCAGCGGTGTCAACGGCACTCGGATTTTCACCTACAGCTCGTAGACGTAAACCAAAACTAGTTTTAAATACAATCCAAAAAACAATTGGAACTGATAAGTAAGCTAGATAAACAAATACATAATGGCCACTTAAAATATCGCTGTAAAGAGTTCCAATAATTGGAATGTCTCTTAATGCTTCTGCAAAAGGCAAATGGATTTCTAAAAAACGCTGATCTTCATTTAGTGTTGGTGTTAAACCTGCTTGTCCAAACCATGCGGCTGCTAAAGCAGTAGTTAAGCCAATTATTAAAATATTAATAGCAACGCAAGATACAACTTGATCACCTTTATGAGTAACTGAAGCAAATCCATGTAACATAGATAAACAAACACATGCTATTATTGCCAACAATAAACCTAACCAAGGATTACCTAAATAATAAGAACCAACAGCTGCTACAAATGCAGCCATAAGCATTTTACCTTCTAAGCTAAAATCAATTACTCCAGATCTTTCAGCAAATATTCCTGCCATTGCTGCAAAAACTAGTGGTGTAGATATCCTTAATGTAGAATTAATTAAAGAAGCAATATCAGATAAAAACTCCATTATGCATTTACCTCTCTATTAAGTCTTCTTACAAAAAAACTTTCTATTTGTGGTCTAAATAGATTTTCTAATGCACCACTAAATAAAATAATTAATCCCTGAACTGCAACAAACATGTATCTCGTAATATTAGGCATTTCAAATGTCACCTCTGATCCTCCTTGATATAAAATTCCAAATAAAAACGCAGCTGGTAAAATGCCAATCGGATGATTTCTGCCCATTAATGCAACAGCAATTCCTGTAAAACCATATCCAGCTGGAAAGCCTGCTTGAATTTTATGACTTACTCCAAGTATTTCATTAACACCAAGTAATCCTGCTAGACCTCCAGAAATGCACATAGCAATAATGATATTTTTATGTGGGGATATTCCAGCATAAATTGCTGCTTGCGTATTATGACCCACAGCACGCATTTCATAACCCCATTTTGTTTTCCAAACTAAAAACCAAACAAAAAACAGTGAAGCAATAGCCAATAAAAAAGTTAAATTTAAAGGTGAATACCTTATTTTTATTCCCAAAATTCCAGAGAAAGCTTCAAAGCTTGGTAGCCAAATTGCTTCTGGAAGTTTTACAGTGTGAGGAGCCATCTGATTAGTATCTCTGATGACATCTACGAGTAAATAAATCATTAATGATGAAGCAATAAAATTAAACATAATTGTTGTAATAACAACATGACTACCTCTTTTTGATTGAAGATAAGCAGGAATATAAGCCCAAGCTGCACCAAATAAAAATGCACCGAAAATAGCTAAAAGCCAAACAATTGGAACAGGAAGAAAACTTAAATTAATGGCTACTAAGAAGACGCCCAAACCACCGATGTAAGCCTGACCTTCTCCACCAATATTAAAAAGTCTACAGTGAAACGCAACTGCAAAGGCTAGCCCAGTAAAAATAAAATTTGTAGTGTAATAAAGTGTATATGCAAAACCCTGAATGTAACCAAATGAACCAAAGATAATTAACTTAACAGCTTCTATTGGATTTTCACCGGCAATAAAAACGAAAAGTCCTGAGACTAATAATGCTAATGTTAAGTTAACTAATGGGACAATTACATTTGATACCCACCATGGTACCTTTGATTTATCAACTACAATATTACTCATTACGCTACACCAGCCATTAACAGTCCTAGTTCACGTTCAGTAACATTTTTATTTTCTTTTTCTCCAACTATCTTTCCATCAAACATTACAATTATTCTGTCGGATAATGATAGGATTTCATCTAATTCAACTGAAGCTAGGAGTATTGCCGCTCCTCTATCTCGCATATCAATGAGTCTTTGGTGAATAAATTCAATTGCACCAATATCTACACCTCTTGTTGGCTGGCCTACTAACAGAACTTTTGGATTTTCATTAAGCTCTCTGCTTAAAATAATTTTTTGTTGATTACCTCCAGAAAAATTAGATGTTATTAAATTTGGAGAATTTGGCCTAACATCATACTCTTGCATGACCTTGTTTGAATATTCTGTAATTTCTCTATTATTCAAAATTGAAGATTTTGAAAATGGTTCTTGATCATGATACCCAAAAATTAAATTTTCATGAGCTTTAAAATCTGTAATTAATCCCATTCTTTGTCTGTCCTCTGGAACATGTGCCAGGCCTTTCTGTTTAAGCATTCTTGGGTTTAGAAAATTGTCCTGATCTGATATTTTTTCTCCAAATAACTCAATTTTTCCTGATTCTACTTTTCTAATACCTGAAAGAGCTTCCAATAGTTCTGTTTGTCCATTTCCAGTTACACCAGCAATACCTAAAATTTCACCGGAGCGTATTTCTAGACTCACATCTTTTACACGAGTAACATCCAGATCATCTTTAACCGAAAGATTATTAACTTGGAATATTGTTTCACCTTTTTTTATTTCTTTTTTATCAACTCTCAGTAAGACGCTCCTGCCCACCATCATTTCGGCTAATTGTTCTTTGTTAGTATCTTCAGTTTTTGTATGACCAACCATCTCTCCTTGGCGCATAACCGATACTTCACTTGTTAAATCCATTATCTCAATTAATTTATGTGTAATTAAAACTATTGTTTTACCCTCTTCCTTTAATGCACGAAGGATTTTAAATAATTCATCAACTTCTTGTGGTGTAAGAACTCCTGTTGGTTCATCAAGGATTAAAATTTCAGCTCCTCTGTATAAAGACTTTAATATTTCCACCCTTTGTCGGAAACCTACTGATAAATCAGAAATAGTAGCATCAAGATCTATATTAAAATTATATGTCTGACATAATTTTTCTAAATCTTGCTTTGCCTTTTGCAATTTTTCTCCAAAAACAGTTTCACCTTCAAAACCTAGAATAATATTTTCTAGTACAGTAAAATTTTCTACCAACATAAAATGTTGATGAACCATACCAATCCCATTTATTATTGAATCCCTGGGTGATTTTAAATTAATTTCTTTTCCGTTAATTTTGATTGTACCTGAATTAGCTTGATAAAGGCCAAACACAATGCTCATTAGGGTAGATTTGCCTGCACCATTCTCTCCGATTATACCGTGTATTGTTCCTTTGTTTATTTGAAGATTTATATTTTTATTGGCGTGAACATGGCCAAAAGATTTATTTATATTTGATAACTCTAAGATAGGTGAGACCATAAATTATTTATAGATCTTTGGTCTCACCAAATATTTTTTTTTAATTATTCTTGTGACCAGTCAGCAACAACTATTGAACCACTAGCAATATCTGCGGCAGCAGCATCAGCAGCAGCAGCCATCTCAGATGTAACCATGCCATCTTCAGTTGCATAACCAACCATTCCTTCTGAAAGGCCAAGAATGTTTATACCTGACTCAAAACTACCAGAGTTAACATTTTGAGCTTGTTCAAAAATAGTAAGATCTAGTCTTTTCAACATTGAAGTAAGCATATTGCCTGGGTGCATCCAGTTTTGATTAGAGTCAACACCGATACCCATGATACCAGCATCAGCAGCAGCCTGAAGAACACCAATTCCCGTTCCACCTGCAGCTTGATATACAACATCAGCACCACCATCAATTTGTGCTTTAGTTAATTCAGCTCCTTTTGTCGGGTTGTTCCATGCTTCGTTTGTAGTTCCTGTCATATTAGCAATAACTTCAATATCTGGATTTACATATTGTGCGCCTTGCTCATAACCACCTTGGAATTTTCTAATTAGAGGAATATCCATACCGCCAACGAAACCAATTGTTCCACTTTTAGAAGCCATAGCAGCCATCATTCCAACTAGGAAAGATCCTTCATGTTCTTTATAACAAGCTTGATAAATATTATTGTTTGGATCATCTAACCAACAAACATCAACTGCAACAAATTTTATATCTGGGTAATCAGCTGAAACTGCTGCAACTGCATCAGCTTGAGCAAAACCCATTCCTACGATCATTGTTGCTCCTCTATCAGCAATCTTACGCATACCTTGTTCAATCTGATTGTCGTTTGCAGATTCAAATTCAATCATGCCCCAACCTAGCTCATTAACAACTCTTTCTGCTGTGTTAAATGCTAACTCGTTAAATGATTTGTCAAATTTACCTCCAGAGTCATAGACAACTCCTATTGTGTTTGCAAACGCACTTGTTGAGAATATAAGTGCGAAAGAAACTGAAAAAATACTTAAAATTTTCTTCATACTAAATTTCCCCCTTAAATATGAATTATAGATATCTCATTGATAACATTTTTAATCTAAAAAAAAATGAATTATAAATTGAGATAGTGGATAAATAATAAGTTTTTTTAGGATAACTTCAAGTGCCCATGTATCTATCACCTGCGTCACCTAGGCCCGGGACAATGAATTTATTTTTATTCAATTTTGCATCAATATTGCATGTGAAAATATGTATTCCCTTCTGGTTTTTTTGGATATTTTTAATACCCTCAGGAGCAGCGAGCAAAGATACTAAAAATATATCTTTGATATTAACACCTTTATTTTTTATTAGATTGATTGCTGCAATTGATGAATTACCAGTTGCTAACATTGGGTCCAGTATTAATACTTTTTTAGTTTTAACTCTTGGAAGTTTAAATAAATATTCTACAGGTTCATAAGTTTGCTCATCACGGTATAAGCCTATATGGCCTTTCTCAGCTTCAGGTAAAAACTTTGCAAAACCTTCAAGCAATCCCAAACCAGCTCGTAGAATTGGAACCAAGATTATTGGTTGGCCTAAAACCGTTCCACTCATTTTTTTTAATGGTGTTTGAATACTCTGTTTTTTAAATGGAACATATTGAAGAACATCCGAGGCAATGAGATAACTTATCTCATTCATAGTTTGTCTAAATACTGTATTCGAAGTTTTTTTATTTCGTAAAATTGTTAATTTGTATTGAACGAAGGGTGATTTAATTACTGTAATCATTAAAGATTACATATATAGAAATGTGACTAAGAGCAATGCGGTTATTAGCTTATTTTTTAACATTAGTATTTTTATCTAGTTGTACGACTATTGAAGTTGGTAGAGAAGTTGTTAAGGTTGGCGCAGTGGTAAAAGATAAAGTTGAAGATACAATAATAAAAAAAGAACCAGAAGTTGTTGAAGACAAAACTATTGTTGAGGAACAACAAATTATAACTGAAGAAAAAGAAGAAGAAAAAACTATTGTTAAAGAAC
This sequence comes from uncultured Alphaproteobacteria bacterium, assembly GCA_902605135.1. Classification (GTDB taxonomy): domain Bacteria; phylum Pseudomonadota; class Alphaproteobacteria; order HIMB59; genus CACPNW01. Next base: position 3,845 of record CACLBK010000027.1, on the reverse strand, counting down.
AGCAAAAAGTCTCTGAAATAAATTTTATTGGAAAACAACTATCAGAAATTAAACAAAAACTAGGTGACCCTAATCTAGCTCGTTTAGATGGATCAATTCATATGATGCGTTATGACAGTCATTCATGTAGGTTGTTTATATTTTTTAATCGAAAATCAAATATTAAAAGAGTAGAGTATTTTGAGTTTAGAGATTCTTTGGGGGAATTGATAAATACAAAAGAGTCAATAGAAGGATGCTACAAAGAATACAACTTTGCTAGCTAATTTCGACAAGCAAATCCTTAGTATCAACATTATCACCAGATAAAACATTAATAGATTTTATTGTTCCACTTTTATCTGCATTGATAGTAGTCTCCATTTTCATCGCTTCAATTACTAGCAATTTATCACCCTTGATTACTTTATTACCAGACTGAACAAATATTTTTGCAACTTGTCCAGGTAGTGGTGAGCCAACATGATCGGTATTATTATCATCTGCTTTTGCCTTTTGTGTAATACTTTTAGAAAATTCCTTATTTTCAATATCAATAGTTCGTGGCTGTCCATTTATCTCAAAAAATACTGAACACTTACCATTACTACTAACCTCACTCTTAGCAAGGTACCGTAAGATAAGATTTTTTCCCTTATCAATTTCTATTGTATATTCTTTATCTTGCTGAGGGCCATAAAAGAACAATTCGGTAGAAAAGATTGAGGTGTCACTAAATTCTTTAAAGTGATCAATATAATCTTTAAAGACTTTTGGGTACATTAAGTAAGAAGCAAGGTGCTTTTGATTAACCTTCATTCCAATTTCATTTTCTAAGTTTTTAATTTCTGTATCTAAATCTACAGACTCTAAAACTTCTCCTGGTCTTTTTGTTAAAGGTTTCTCATTTCCAAGAACCTTTTTTTGTAATTCTTTTGGAAACCCACCGTGTGGTATGCCGATTTCTCCTTTAAAAAATTCAATGACAGATGCTGGAAAAGAAATTTCTTTTTTTGGGTCTAAAATATCTTCTTTATTTAAGTCATTAGCAATCATATATAACGCCATATCTCCAACAATTTTCGAAGATGGTGTTACCTTAACAATATCACCAAAAAGTTGATTTACTTCTGCATATTTATTTGCAACCATTCCCCATTTATCAGTTGTAATGCCTAAGGACCTGGCTTGTTCTTTTAAATTTGTGAACTGTCCACCCGGCATTTGATGAAGATAGACGTCTGAGCTTCCACCTTTAAAATCAGTTTCAAACGCGTGATAATTTTGACGAACTTGTTCCCAATATAATGAGAGTGTTCTAATTGCTTCTTCATCTAATTTAGGATCTTGATGATTTTGTTTCATGATTGATACAACAGAGCCAAGGGCAGGCTGAGATGTTAAGCCACTCATAGAGTCAACTGCTAGATCAACAATGTCTACTTTTTCTTCTATAGCCGCAAGCACTGATGCAGATGAAGTACCTGACGTATCATGCGTATGAAAATGAATTGGGAGATCAGTTGTTTGTTTTATTTCTTTAACCAACATTTTAATAGCATTAGGCTTTGCCAATCCTGCCATGTCTTTTATGGCAATAATGTTTGCTCCTGCTTTTTCTAGATCTTTAACAAGGTCTAAATAATATTTTAATGTGTATTTTTTCTCACTTTGATCGGTTACATCATTTGTATAACAAATTGTTCCTTCACAAATTTTATTTTGATTGCGAACCTCATCTATGGCAACACGCATATTATCAATTAGGTTCAAAGAATCAAAAACTCGAAATACATCAATACCTGCTTCAGCAGACTGTTGAATAAAATGTTTAACAACATTGTCTGGATAATTTTTATAACCAACAGCATTTGATCCTCTAAAAAGCATTTGTTTAAGTAGGTTTGGTGCTCTACTATTTAGTCTTGCTAATCGATCCCAAGGATCCTCTTTTAAGAATCTCATTGATGTATCAAAGGTTGCTCCTCCCCAACACTCCAATGAGAATAAGTTACTTAGATTCTCATTATAATATTCAGCTATGTTAACAATATCATCTGTACGCATTCTAGTTGCAAGAAGTGATTGGTGCGCATCGCGCATCGTGGTATCAGTAATTAAAGTATAAGGTGTTTCTTTTATTTTTTTTGCAAATTTTTCCGGCCCTAGTTGTTTTAAACCATCAACATAATTATTTGTTTCTTTTTTGTTATTTGAAAGAGGGATTTGAACTTCGACAGTTGAATTATCATGAATTCTTCCGCTAATATCTGGGTGACCATTAACTATGATATTTCCTAGATAAGAAACTATTTTTGAGGCTCTATCTTTTTGCGGATTGTAATCGTATAGTTCTTTTTTTGTATCAACAAAATTTGTATTATAATTACCTTCAAGAAAATCCTTATTGTTAATAAGTGATTCAAGAAATACTAAATTTGTTTTAACGCCCCTAATTCTAAATTCTCGTAAAGCTCTATCCATTCTTTTAATACAATCTTCTTGATGAGTGGCCCATGTTGTAACCTTCACTAATAAAGAGTCATAGTATGGTGTAATAATTGAACCTGAAGAAGCATTAGCAGCATCTAATCTAACCCCAAAGCCTGCCGCTGATCTATAAGTCATAATTTTCCCATAATCAGGCATAAAATTATTAAGTGGGTCTTCAGTAGTAACTCTACATTGGATTGCATATCCATTTAACTTAATATCTTCTTGTTTTGGAAGTGCAGGATGGCTTCCAATTTTTTCACCTTCAGCAATTTTGATTTGAGCTTTTACTATGTCGATACCTGTTACTTCTTCAGTAACAGTATGCTCTACTTGAATTCTTGGATTAACTTCAATAAAATAGAATTGTCCAGATTTTTTATCAAATAAAAATTCAACTGTACCAGCACCAAAGTAATTAACTTGTTTTGCAATTTTTATTGCAGCATTACAAATTTCCTCTCGTGTTTCATCTTTAAGAAAATGTGCAGGTGCTCTTTCAATAATTTTTTGATGCCTTCTTTGAAGAGAACAGTCTCTTTCAAAAAGATGTAAAATATTACCATGACTATCACCTAAAATTTGAACCTCAATGTGCGCAGCGTCTTCTAAAAATTTTTCAATAAATACTTCATCTTTTCCAAACGCCTTTAGTGACTCGCTCTGAGCATTTGTTATTTGATCTATCAAATCTTTACTTGATCTTACAACTCGCATTCCTCTACCGCCACCGCCCCAGCTTGCTTTGACAATTACAGGATAACCAATTTTCTCAACTTCTTTTTCTATATTTTTTAAATTATCTTTTGTTACAAGAACTGATGGGACTGTCCCAACCTTTGCTTCTTCAGCAACTTTTTTAGCTTCAGTTTTATTTCCAAATCTTTTTAGTATTTCTTTACTAGGGCCAATAAATGTTATGTCATTTTTTTCACACTGCTCAGCTAATTCAGGACTTTCAGATAAAAATCCATAACCTGGATGGATAGCATCAACTTGTGCATCTTTAGCAATTTTAATTATAGAATCTATGTCTAAATATGCTTGAATTGGACCTTTACCTTCACCTACTAAATAACTTTCATCTGTTTTAAATCGATGAATAGCAAAACGATCTTCTTTAGAATAAATGGCGGCTGTTTTGATACCTGACTCTTCGGCAGCTCTGAAAATTCGAATAGCAATTTCACTTCTGTTTGCTGCTAAGATTTTACTAATTTTTTTCATCAAGCCACCATTAAATAAAGATTGTTACTTAATATTTTTTCGGAGATGCATCTATATGTTCCTAACTAAATTAGCAAGAGATCAAAGGAATTTAGCCATTTTTTAGGATTTGGAAGCAATTATAAATTGACAATAAACTGTAAATT
>CACLBK010000026.1 GCA_902605135.1 uncultured Alphaproteobacteria bacterium | reverse complement strand
CTAAATCAGAAAATGAAAGTGTTGAGATATCAAAATCAAATATTCTTTTGGTTGGACCAACTGGCACAGGAAAAACTTTACTTGCTCAAACTTTAGCTAAAATTTTAGATGTGCCTTTTACTGTTGCAGATGCAACTAGTTTAACTGAGGCAGGCTATGTTGGTGAAGATGTAGAAAATATAATTCTCAAATTATTACAAGCCTCTGAATACAATGTAGAAAGGGCTCAAAAAGGAATAGTTTATATAGATGAGATTGATAAAATAGGAAGAAAAAGTGACAACCCTTCTATAACAAGAGATGTTTCTGGTGAGGGTGTTCAACAAGCGTTACTAAAAATTATGGAAGGCACAATTGCAAGTGTCCCTCCGCAGGGAGGAAGAAAGCATCCTCAGCAAGAATTTCTGCAAGTTGATACATCCAATATACTATTTATATGTGGAGGTGCCTTTTCAGGCTTAGAGGAAATTATAAATTACAGATTAAAAGGTACTGCAATAGGCTTTAATTCTAAATTAGACATTGATACAAAAAAGAAGACTATTGGTGAAGCACTTAAAAAACTTGAAAATCAAGATCTGCTAAAATTTGGTATGATACCAGAATTTATTGGAAGACTTCCAGTTATTACTACTTTGAGTGAATTGGATGATGATATGTTGATAAGAATTATGACTCAACCAAAAAATGCAATAGTTAAACAATTTGAGGCTCTTATGAAAATGGATGGGGTCAAGTTAGAAATTAAAGAAGATGCATTAAAGGAAATTGCTAAGTTAGCAGTTGCTCAAAATACTGGCGCAAGAGGTTTGAGATCAATTATTGAAGATCTACTTATGGATCTTATGTACAAAGCTCCTGATCAAAAAGATTTATATAAAGTTGTTATAAATAAGGATGTAATTGCAAAAAAATCTGATCCTATTTTAATTTATTCAAATAAAGAAAATAATCAAAAATTAATATCTAATAACTCTTGATTTTAAATATTAAATGAACATTTATATATAATGGTAAAAAGCACTATACCCGTTCTTCCACTAAGAGATATAGTAGTTTTTCCGAATATGATTGCCCCACTTTTTGTTGGTAGAGATCAATCAGTTAATGCACTTAATAATGTAATGACTTCTGATAAAAAGATCTTTTTAATATCACAAAAAAATTCAAAAATAGATAATCCTAACAAAGATAATCTATATTCTTTTGGTACAGTTGCTAAAGTAATTCAATTGCTTAAACTTCCCGATGGCACACTTAAAGTATTAGTTGAAGGTATCATTAGAGCAAAAGTTGAAAAAATAAATTTCAATAAGGAATTTATTTCTGCTTCAATTGTTGAAATTAATACTAAAACCAAAAAAAATTCTAACATAAGAGCTTTACAAAAGCTTATTATTGAACAATTTATTGAGTTTCAAAAGATTAATAAAAAAGTTTCACTTGATGTTATAAACAATGTTAAATCTATTACTGACCCTGATAAAATAGTTGACATAATTGCATCGAATATTTCAATATCTATATCTCAAAAACAAGAAATTTTAGAAATCATAAATGCAGAAGATAGATTAAATAAAACCTATGGTCATCTTGTGTCAGAAATTGATTCATTCCAAGTTGAAAAAAAAATTAAAGGCCGCGTAAAAAGACAAATGGAGAAAACTCAAAAAGAATATTATTTAAACGAGCAAATGAAGGCGATCCAAAAAGAGTTAGGTGAAAATGATGACCTAGATGAAATTGCAGAATTAGAAAAAAAATTAAATCAATATAATCTTTCTAAAGAAGCCAAGGATAAATGTGCATCTGAAATTAAAAAATTAAAAAATATGAGCCCTATGTCAGCTGAAGCTACTGTAATTAGAAATTATCTGGACTGGCTTATGTCTATTCCTTGGAATAATCCAGATCAAATCTCAAAAAATATTAATAAAGCTTCAATGATTTTAGAAAACGATCATTATGGTCTTGAGAAAGTAAAAGAGAGAATTCTTGAATATTTAGCTGTTCAAAAAAGAACTGATAAACTTAAAGGACCTATACTATGTTTAGTGGGCCCACCTGGTGTTGGAAAAACATCCCTCGGTAAATCAATTGCAAATTCAACTGGCAGAAGCTTTGTAAGAATGTCATTGGGAGGTGTAAGGGATGAAGCTGAGATTAGAGGTCATAGAAGAACTTATATAGGCTCTATGCCAGGAAGATTTATACAAGCTATGAAAAAATCAAAATCTTCTAACCCATTAATTTTATTAGATGAAATAGATAAGTTGGGATCTGATTGGAGAGGAGATCCATCCTCTGCTTTATTAGAAGTTCTTGACCCTGAGCAAAATAGTAAATTTAACGATCATTATTTAGAATTGGATTATGATCTATCTGATGTAATGTTTGTGTGTACAGCTAATACATTAAATATACCACCCGCACTTTTAGATAGAATGGAAGTAATAAGAATACCAGGATATACTGAAAAAGAAAAAAACCAAATTGCAAAAAAATACTTGTTACCAAAGCAAATTAAGAACCATGGAATTAAAAATTCTGAAATATCTTTTAATTCCAAAGTATTGAATTTGATTATTAGAAATTATACTAAAGAAGCTGGAGTGCGAAATCTTGAAAAAGAAATATCTAAAGTATGCAGAAAGGCCGTTAAAAAATTAGAAACAACGAGATTGAAAAAAATAAAATTAAACGATAAATCTTTACAGGAATTTTTAGGCATATCTAAATTTAGAACAAGTGAAATAGAAAAAAAAAATTTAGTGGGTGTAACCAATGGTTTAGCATGGACGGAAGTTGGGGGAGAAATTCTGTCTGTTGAGGTTATCTTATCTATTGGCAAAGGAAAACTAACAATAACCGGTAAATTAGGTGAAGTTATGAGAGAATCTATTCAGGCCGCAACCTCATATGTTAAATCAAAATCAGTAAGTCTTGGAATCAATCCAAGAGACTTTGAGAATTATGATATCCACATCCATGTACCTGAGGGCGCTACCCCAAAAGATGGCCCAAGTGCTGGTATAGCAATTTTTAATTCATTAGTATCATCTTTAACAAACAACAAAATTAAAAGAGATGTGGCAATGACTGGAGAAATTACACTGAGAGGTAGAGTTTTACCAATTGGAGGTTTGAAAGAAAAAATATACGCAGCAAGTAGAGCAGGGATTAAAAAAATTCTTATTCCACATGAAAACTTTAGGGAAATTTCAGAGTTTGATAAGGAAGTTATTAAAGGCATAAAAATTATCCCAGTATCTGATGCTTTCTCAATTCTCGAACACACTCTAACAAAGCCTATAATTCCATTAAATTTAACCGAATCTCAATTAAAAAATAACCAAAACACTACTAGTACACACTAATATTTTATTGTAAAAAAACTAGCTATTACCTCGTTTTATTGTCAAATTCCTTTATTTCCGGGAAAAACTTTATAATAGTGTTGACTTGTTCATAAAACAAATAATTATCTAAAAAATTTATTAAAGGAGAATAAAAGTGAACAAAAATGATCTTATCGCATCTGTAGCTTCTTCCGCTGGACTATCTAAATCTGACGCAACTAGAGCAATTGAAAGCTTTCTAGACTCAATAACTAACTCTTTAAAAAGAGACGAAAAGGTTAGTATTGTTGGATTTGGCAATTTTAGTGTCAGTCATAGAAAAGCAACTACTGGTAGAAATCCTAGAACAGGGGAATCAATCCAAATACCAGCATCTAAAAGACCTAAATTTACTGTGGGAAAAGCTCTTAAAGACTCAGTAAATAATTAATATTTTTTTCTTGCACCGGCTGTTAAATGAATTTAACAGCCGCTTTTATTTGGGTGTTTAGCTCAGTTGGTAGAGCATCTCGTTTACACCGAGAGGGTCGGGAGTTCAAGTCTCTCAACACCCACCATGCGCGGGAGTAGTTCAGCTGGTTAGAACGCTGCCCTGTCACGGCAGAGGCCGCGGGTTCGAATCCCGTCTCTCGCGCCAAATATTTCAGTGTTTTTTTGTGTACTAAAGTCGCAACGAGACACGTTGTTATTGTTGAATAAATCGTTAAATACATTACTTATTTAATTGTGAGATTATAGTGTCTGAGCTTCTACTTGAATATTTACCTATTTTGATTTTTATATTTATTGCTTTAGCATTAGCTGTTGGAATGACATTATTGTCTTTTGTAGTAGGGGATTCTCAACCAGACCAAGAAAAATTATCTGCTTATGAGTGCGGGTTTGAAGCTTTTGATGATGCTCGTGGACGATTTGATGTAAGATTTTATTTAGTAGCAATCTTATTTATTATCTTTGATCTAGAAGTTGCCTTCTTATTTCCATGGGCAATAACTCTAGGTAAAATTGGCTTGTTTGGTTTTTGGTCGATGATGATATTTTTAACAGTTTTGACCATTGGTTTTATATACGAATGGAAAAAAGGGGCGCTAGAATGGGAGTAGATCAAGCAAAAAAATATGTTGATGATACTCTGAATTCAGAACTATCTTCAAAAGGATTTTTAGTTGCTAGCTATGATAAAATTCTTACCTGGGCTAGAACTGGTTCCTTATGGCCAATGACATTTGGATTGGCATGTTGTGGAGTAGAAATGATACACTCTTATATGGCAAGATATGATCTAGATCGCTATGGAGTAATACCAAGAGGTAGTCCTAGACAATCTGACGTAATGATTGTTGCTGGAACACTGACCAATAAAATGGCTCCTGCTTTAAGAAAAGTTTATGATCAAATGCCAGAACCTCGGTGGGTAATATCAATGGGTTCTTGTGCAAATGGTGGTGGATATTATCATTACTCGTATTCTGTAGTAAGAGGCTGTGATAGGATAGTACCTGTAGATGTCTATGTACCAGGATGTCCTCCAACAGCAGAAGCATTAGTTTACGGAATTCTTCAATTACAAAAAAAAATAAGAAGAGAAAATAAATTTAAAAGATAATTTTGTATGCTTAAAATTCTTAATAAAATAAATGGTATAAATAATGTTATAGAGAATAATAATTTGTTTGAAATCGAATTTGATAAAACTAATATTTTAAATATATTTAACCAGTTAAAAGATAATGTTGATCTCAATTTTAATCAATTGTTAGATATTACTGCTGTTGATTATCCTTCAAGAGAATTTAGATTTGATTTGATTTATATCCTACAAAGCCTGACAAAGAATAAGAAAGTTATTCTAAAAACTTTCATTAAAGAAAATGAAAATATAGAGTCTATTACTAGCATTCACAGATCTGCGGATTGGTATGAAAGAGAATGTTACGATTTATTTGGAATAGAGTTCATTAATCATCCAGATTTAAGAAGAATAATGACAGATTACAATTTTGAAGGCTATCCATTGCGCAAAGATTTTCCCTTAACAGGACATACAGAAGTTCGCTATGATGATCTTGAAAAAAAAGTTATATATGAACCAGTGAAGTTGACTCAAGAATTTAGAAATTTCGATAGTGAATCTCCTTGGGAAGGAATGGAAAACAAACTTTTTGGTGATGAGAAATCTACTGGTGAAAATTAAATGAAAGAAGTAGAGCTTAATACAACTACAATTAACTTTGGCCCTCAACATCCAGCTGCGCATGGTGTTTTACGTTTAGTAGTTGAGCTTGAAGGTGAAGTAGTTCAAAGAGCAGAACCACACATCGGATTGTTACATAGGGGGACAGAAAAATTAATTGAATATAAAACTTATCTTCAGGCTGTCCCTTATTTTGATAGACTTGATTACGTTTCACCAATGTGTCAAGAACATGCTTTTGCATTGGCAACTGAAAATCTCCTAGGTATCAATGTTCCTGAAAGAGCTAAATATATTCGGGTTATTTTTGCCGAAATTACTAGAATACTAAATCATTTATTAAATATACCTGCCTATGCTGCTGACATTGGTGCAGTGACACCTTTTTTATGGTGTTTTGAAGAAAGGGAAAAGCTTTTAGAGTTTCATGAAGCAGTATCTGGGGCAAGATTTCATGCAGCCTATTTTAGACCTGGCGGCGTTCATCAGGATATGCCAGAAGGAATGGAAGAAAAATTATTTGACCATTTTAAAACTCTTCCAAAATTTATTGATGATCTTGAAAGCTTGCTTACTAATAACAGAATTTTAAGACAAAGATCAGTTGATATAGGAATAATTTCAAAGTCAGAAGCAATTGAATGGGGGTGTTCTGGTCCTGTATTAAGAAGTGCAGGTGTTGCATGGGATTTAAGAAGATCTCAACCTTATGACGCCTATGATCAAGTTGATTTTGAAGTTCCTGTTGGAAAAAAGGGTGATTGTTTTGATCGATATTTGGTTCGCATAGAGGAAATGAGACAAAGCATTAGTATTATTAACCAATGTTTAAATAAAATCAAACCAGGTCCAATATCAATTGAGGATAATAAAATTACACCTCCTAAAAGAAATCAAATGAAAAAATCAATGGAAGCTTTAATTCATCATTTTAAACTTTTCACTGAAGGTTACCGTGTTCCCGCTGGTCAAGTTTATAGTGCAGTAGAAGCTCCAAAAGGTGAATTTGGCGTTTACCTTGTTTCTGATGGATCTAGTAAACCATATAGATGTAAAATAAGAGCACCAGGTTTTGCACACCTTCAAACATTGGATCATTTATCTAAAGGCCACTTAATGGCTGACTTAGCCGCTATACTAGGTAGCTTAGATATTGTTTTTGGAGAGATAGATAGATAATGCATCATCCTGGTACAAATAATAAAGTATATAAAAAAATTAATGATAATTTTGAATGGTCATCAGAAAATTTTAAAAAAATTTCTGAAATAATAAAAAAATATCCATCAAACCGTATTCAAAGCGCAGTTATTCCTTTACTTGATTTAGCACAAAGACAAAATAATGGATGGCTAAGTAAAAACTCAATGGAAAAAGTAGCTGAAACTCTAAGTATGTCTTATATAAGAGTGTTGGAAGTTGCCACTTTTTATTCGATGTTTAATTTAGAACCTATTGGTAAAAATTTTGTACAAATTTGTAGAACGACACCTTGTTGGTTAAGAGGGAGTGATAAACTGTTTAAAGTTGCACAAGAAGTTTGCGAAACTAATATTGGCGAGACAAGTGATGATGAAATATTTACAGTTGTTGAAGTTGAATGCCTAGGTGCATGTTGCAATGCTCCTATGGTCCAGATCAATGATGATTATTATGAAGATTTAGATGAAGAGAGTTTTAAAAAAATACTTCAAGATTTAAAAGATAATAAATCAATAAAAGTAGGTTCACAAATTGGTAGAAAATCATCACAACCTGAAAGAAAATTTGATGCTTAAGGAAAAAGATAAAATTTTTAAAAATTTATACGGTTTTGAAGACTGGAAATTAGAAGGTGCAAAAAAAAGAGGTATTTGGTCAAATACTAAAGAACTTATCAAAATGGGTAGCGAAAAAATTGTTGAGGAAATTAAAAATAGTCAATTAAGAGGAAGGGGAGGAGCAGGTTTCCCTGCGGGACTTAAATGGTCATTTATGCCAAAAGACTCTGGAAAAGATCATTACCTAGTTGTTAATGCAGATGAGTCAGAGCCAGGCACATGTAAAGATCGAGAGATTATGAGAAACGACCCACATCTTCTTTTAGAAGGTTGTTTAGTTGCTGCCTTTGCTATGCATGCACATACTTGTTATATTTATATAAGGGGTGAATATTATTCTGAATCTTCTAATTTACAAAAAGCAATAGATGAAGCCTACACAAATAATTTAATTGGTAAAAATGCATGTGGTACAGGGTGGGATTTTGATATTTATCTTCACAGAGGAGCAGGAGCATATATTTGTGGTGAAGAAACTGCTTTACTTGAAAGTTTAGAGGGTAAAAAAGGCCAACCTCGATTAAAACCTCCGTTTCCCGCTGGCGCAGGTTTATATGGATGTCCAACAACAGTTACAAATGTTGAAACAGTTGCCGTTTCACCAACTATTTTAAGACGTGGTTCAAAATGGTTCGCTGATTTAGGAAGTGCCAACAATACAGGTACAAAAATTTTTAGTATTTCAGGACACGTTAATAACCCATGCAATGTAGAAGAGGAAATGGGGATACCATTAAAAGAACTGATTGAAAAACATGCGGGTGGTGTAATTGGTGGTTGGGAAAATTTATTAGCTGTAATTCCTGGAGGTGCAAGTGTGCCTTTATTACCTAAGTCTATTTGCGATACAGTTAAAATGGATTTTGATAGCCTAAAAGAAGTTCAAAGTGGATTAGGAACTGCTGCTGTTATAGTAATGAATAAATCAACAGATATTGTTGAAGCAATAGCTAGATTATCACATTTTTATAAACATGAAAGCTGCGGTCAATGCACACCTTGCAGAGAAGGTACTGGATGGATGTACAGAATGATGGAAAAAATGGTTCATGGAAATGTTGAACATCAAGATATTGATAAAATTTTAGATGTGACTAAGCAAATTGAAGGTCATACTATTTGTGCCTTAGGTGATGCTGCTGCTTGGCCTATTCAAGGTTTGTTTAGACACTTTAGACCTGAAATTGAAAAAAGAATTCAAGAAAGAAATAGAAGAGCAGCCTAGTGCCAAAGATTACAATTGATAATAAAGAATACGAATTTGAAAACGGCATTACCGTAATGCAAGCTTGTGAACAAGCAGGAACTGAAATTCCAAGATTTTGTTATCATGAAAAACTCTCAATAGCAGGAAACTGTAGAATGTGTTTAGTAGAAATGGAAAAAGCTCCAAAACCTATTGCATCATGTGCCATGCCAGCTGCAGATGGAATGGTTATAAAAACAAAAACAGAAACAGTTAAAAAAGCTCGAAAAGGTGTAATGGAGTTTCTTCTCATTAATCATCCATTGGATTGCCCTATTTGTGATCAAGGAGGAGAATGTGATCTTCAAGATCAAGCGATGTATTATGGTTTTGATAAAACTAGATATGAAGAAAACAAAAGAGCAGTTCAAAATAAAAATATGGGACCACTTGTCAAAACAATTATGACAAGATGTATACATTGTACAAGATGCGTAAGGTTTTCTACAGAAGTTGCGGGTGTTGATGATATAGGATTACTTGGCAGAGGTGAAAATGCTGAGATTACGACGTACTTAGAAAAAACTATTGAGTCAGAATTATCTGGAAATGTAATTGATTTATGCCCCGTAGGTGCTTTAACAAGTAAACCATATGCATTTAAATCTAGACCATGGGAGCTAACCAAGACTGAAACATTTGATGTGTTCGATGGTATAGGTTCAAGTATAAGGATTGATACAAGAGGAAAAAAAGTTTTAAGAGCTCTTCCTAGAATAAATGAAGAAACCAATGAAGAATGGATAAGTGATAAATCTAGATTTGCAGTTGATGGACTCTCAAGTCAAAGATTGGATAATGTATATTCTAAATCAAATAAAAAACTCCAAAAATCTTCATGGGATAATGCATTTGAATTAATAAAAAAAGAAATTACAAAAAGAGGTAAAGAAAATACTGTATTCCTATCTGGTAAGTTTACCGATATTGAAACTTTATATTCCGCACAAAAATTTAGCAATTCACTAAAATCAAAAAACTATGATTGCAGATTTGATAATACACAAATTATCGATAATTCATCTTCAAGTTATAAATTTAATTCAACAATTCAAGAAATTGAAAAGGCTGATGCTATTCTTTTAATTGGATCAAACCCTAGATGGGAAGCAGCGGTATTAAACGCTAGAATTAGAAAGGCATATATTGAAAATAACTGCAAAATTGGTCTTATAGGTCCTAAATTAGATCTTACTTACGATTATCATCATTTATCTGATTCTTTAGATTACCTTAATAAATTATCTAATAATAAATCTGAATTCAATAAAGTTTTAAAATCTGCAAAAAACCCACTTATAATATTAGGTACTTCAGCAATAAATAATGATCATGGAAAAAAAATATTAGAAACTGCAGGATTAATTGCGAAAAAAATTCAAAAAAATAAAAATACAAATCCATTAAATATTCTTAACCAAGATATTTCTAGAGTAGGAGCATTAGATTTGAAATTTTATAATAAAAAATTTGATAATGATTACAATAAACAATTAAAAAAACATATTGATAAAACAAAGCCTGTAGTTTTCTTAATGGGGTTAGATGAGATAAATTTTTCAACATTTGAAAATGCTTTTGTTGTTTATCTTGGTCATCATGGAGATGTTTCAGCATCTATAGCTGATATAATTTTACCAACCCCTGCATATACTGAGAAAAGTTCTACTTATATGAATATAGAAGGTAGAGTTATTCAAACAACTAAGTGTCATAATCCAATAGGTGAAGCAAAAGAGGAGTGGAAAATTTTTAGAGTTTTAAGTGACTTATTTGAAAAAAATTTAAATTTTAATAATCTTAGCGAGCTTCGAAATGAGCTTACAAGTACCTATGGTCAATTTGCTCTCTTAAATGAAGTTAATTCTATTAGCGCAATAACTTTTGCTAAAAATAATAAAATTGAGAATATTAAAATTAAATATAACATTGAAAATTTTTATATGAATGATTCTATTTCTAGATCTTCTGAAACAATGGCAAAATGTACTAAAGATATTTTAAATAAGGCAGCATAATAATTAGATGACTTATGATATATTAATTACAGGGTTAATAATCATTGCCCAAATACTTGCTGTTGTTGTGCCAGTTTTAATATCTGTAGCTTTTTTAGTTTATGCTGAAAGAAAAGTTTTAGCATTAATTCAATTAAGAAGAGGTCCAAATATAGTAGGGCCTTTTGGTATATTACAAAGCTTTGCTGATGCATTAAAACTTATTACTAAAGAAAATATTATACCTAGTGGATCAAATAAAATTGTTTTTATTTTAGCACCCATAATAACAATGGTACTTAGCTTAGCAGGTTGGGCAGTAATACCTTTTGCTCCAGGATGGGTAGTCTCTGATATTAACGTAGGTATCATGTATCTGTTTGCAGTATCATCTCTTGGAGTATACGGAATAATAATGGCTGGATGGGCTAGTAACTCTCAATATCCTTTTCTAGGAGCATTAAGATCAGCTGCTCAAATGGTTTCATATGAAGTATCTATTGGATTTGTAATAATTACAGTATTATTATGTGTAGGTTCTTTAAATTTATCAAAGATAGTTTTAGCTCAGCAGACTGTATGGTTTGCAATTCCATTATTACCTATGTTCATTATTTTTTTTATTTCTGCGTTAGCTGAAACAAATAGATTACCATTTGATCTTCCTGAAGATGAATCAACACTTGTTGCAGGATTTTTTACTGAATATTCATCTGCTTCATTCGTATTATTTTTTTTAGGTGAATACGCGAGTATGATTTTAATGTCTTCTATGACTGTCATTCTTTTTTTAGGCGGATGGCTTCCTCCATTTGATGTATACCCATTAAATGTTGTTCCTGGAGTAATCTGGTTTACTGTGAAAGTAATATTTATATTATTTTTATTTATTTGGGTTAGAGGAACTTTCCCAAGATATAGATATGATCAATTAATGAGACTTGGATGGAAAGTTTTTTTACCGTTTTCTTTGTTTTGGGTTGTGGCAACTTCTGGTTTTTTAGTATATTTTGACATGCTCCCAAATTAATATGTATAAATTAATTAAATCTTTTACTTTAGTTGAATTATTTCAAGGACTATTTTTAACTTTCAAATACATATTTAAATCTAAAGTTACAATAAATTATCCTCACGAAAAAGGTCCATTAAGCCCACGTTTTAGAGGCGAGCATGCTTTGAGAAGATATCCAAGTGGGGAAGAGAGATGTATCGCATGTAAGCTTTGTGAAGCAGTATGTCCTGCTCAGGCAATTACAATTGAAGCAGAGCCAAGAGAGGATGGAAGCAGAAGAACAACAAGATATGATATAGATATGACTAAATGTATTTACTGTGGTTTATGTCAAGAATCTTGCCCAGTTGATGCGATAGTAGAAGGACCAAATTTTGAATTTGCCACTGAAACAAGAGAAGAATTAATTTATAATAAAGATAAACTTTTAGAAAATGGAGATAGATGGGAGCAAGAAATTGCTCAAAATATTCATCTCGATAGAAAATATAGATAAGAATGGTTCTTTATTCATTAACATTTTATCTTTTTTCATCTGTTGCAGTTCTTTCTGCTCTAATGGTTATAAGTGCAAAAAATCCAGTTCATTCAGTTTTGTTCTTAATTTTAAGCTTTGTTAACGCATCAGGACTCTTTGTTTTATTAGGTGCTGAATTTTTGGCAATGATCCTTGTCGTTGTATATGTTGGAGCTGTTGCCGTCCTTTTTCTATTTGTTGTAATGATGCTTGATATAAATTTTGTAAAGTTGAGAGAAGGTTTTTTGCAATATTTACCTTTTGGAGCATTATTAGGTATAGTTCTAGTAATTGAACTCGGAATACTTTTTTTAACAGATAGATCGTCTAATATTTATAACAATCAAACACCACTACAACCTATAGTTAATGAAGTGGAAAATACAAAAATGATTGGGCAAATACTCTACACTGAATATTTTTATTTATTTCAAATATGTGGGATAATTTTATTAGTCGCAATGATTGGCTCTATTACACTTACATTAAGAGATAAAGGTGGTGTTAAAAGGCAAAATATAGATTCTCAAAATACAGTTGATGCATCAACAGCTATAGAAAAGAAAAAAGTAAAAATAGGTGAAGGAATTTAATTAATGATTACTCTTGAACACTATCTTTTTCTCGGCGCAATTATTTTTACCTTAGGTGTTTTAGGAATATTTTTAAATAAGAAAAATTTAATTATAATTTTAATGTCTATAGAACTCATCTTGTTGTCGGTAAATATTAATTTTATTGCTTTCTCAGCATATATTAATGATATCTCAGGGCAAATTTTTGCAATGCTTACACTCACTGTTGCAGCAGCTGAAGCAGCAATTGGACTCGCCATACTAGTAGTGTTTTTTAGAAATTTAGGATCAATAGAAGTAAATAAAATTAACCAGCTTAAGGGATAGTAGATGGTAACCTCAATTGTATTTTTACCTCTACTTGGTTTTCTTTTTTGTTTTTTACTAGGTAAACAGTTTAACTATAGGGTTTATCAAATATCAACAACTTCAATCCTTTTTCTTTGTACTTTATTTTCTTGGATAATATTCATTCAGTTTATTAATAATAAGGAAACTGAAATAATCTTTATTCTTAACTGGATAACTTCTGGAAACTTTATTGTTGATTGGTCAATTAGATTAGACACCTTAACTGCCGTAATGTTCATTGTGGTTACAACTATTTCTGCTTGTGTTCATTTATATTCAATTGGCTATATGGAAGAAGATCCATCAAAAATAAGATTTATGGGTTATCTAAGTTTATTTACTTTTTTTATGCTTGTTCTTGTATCAAGTAATAACTTGCTGCAAATGTTTTTTGGTTGGGAAGGTGTTGGACTAGCCTCATATTTATTAATTGGTTTTTGGCACCATAAAGATTCAGCAAATAAAGCTGCTATAAAAGCATTTCTTGTAAACAGAGTTGGAGATTTTGGATACGCAATTGGAATTGCTGGAATTTTTTACATTTTTGGCACAATAAGTTTTGAAAGTATATTTTCACAAGTGGATCAATTTAGTGAGCATCAAATTCAATTTCTTTCATTTAGTTTTCCAACTTTAGATTTTTTATGTTTTCTTTTATTCATAGGTGCTATGGGTAAATCTGCCCAATTAGGTTTACACACTTGGTTGCCAGATGCTATGGAGGGGCCTACTCCTGTATCTGCACTAATACATGCTGCAACGATGGTAACAGCGGGTGTATTTTTAGTTGCAAGAATGAGTCCTCTTTATGAGTTTGCTACATTTACTAATTTATTTATTACTTTTATTGGTGCGGCCACAGCTATTTTTGCTGCCTCTATAGCCTTAACGCAAAATGATATTAAACGAGTCATTGCATATTCAACATGTAGTCAATTAGGATATATGTTTTTTGCAGCAGGTGTCGGAGCTTATAATGCATCAATATTTCACCTAACAACTCATGCCTTTTTTAAAGCTCTTCTATTTCTTTCTGCAGGTTCTGTAATTCACGCAATGCATCATGAACAGGATATGAGAAAAATGGGAGGGCTTTTCAAAAAAATACCTTTTACTGCTACAATGATGTGGATTGGATCTCTTTCAATTATTGGCTTCCCATATCTATCTGGTTATTATTCAAAAGAAAGTATTTTAGAAAATGCTTTCTATGCTTCAAATGGAATAGCATACTTTGCATATTTAGTAGGTATTTTAACTGCTTTACTTACTGCTTTTTATTCATGGAGATTATTATTCCTAACATTTCATGGTGAAAATAGATCAAATAATAAAACATATGATCATGCACATGAATCACCTTTTGTGATGACAGTTCCATTATTTATTCTTGCAATTGGTTCTATTTTTTCTGGAATATTCTTTGCTGATTATTTTATTGGATATTACAAAAAAGAATTTTGGGATAGTGCAATACTATTAACAGAAAGTTCTCATAAATATCTTCCTCTTACTCAATCATTAATATCAAAATCGGCTGTTGCAATTGGAATTCTTGTCTGTGTGTTGATATATTCAAATAATTTAAACAGAGCAAAAAATCTTTCCTATAACTTAGATCCTTTATATTCTCTTTCTAAAAATAAATGGTATGTGGATGAGCTATATCATAAAGTATTTGTTTTAACTTTTTTCAAATTGGCAAACTTTTTCTGGAAAAAAGGAGATGAAAAAACTATCGATGGTTTAGGACCAAACGGGGTCTCTTGGATTATTTCAAAATCTTCATCTTATGTAAGTTTATTTCAATCAGGGTATTTGTTTCATTATGCTTTTGCTATGCTTGGAGGCTTAGTAATAATTTTAACATGGTTTTTATATTACTAAATGATTGACTGGCCATTAGTATCAGTAATAATTTTTTTACCTTTAATTGGTGCTTTAATTATTCTTTTTATTAAAGAAGATGAATTAACATCAATTAATATTAAATGGGCTGCTTTACTAGCAACGTTAGGAACATTTATTTTAAGTTTAATACTCTGGTTACAATTTGATTATTCCAATCCGTCTTACCAATATGAAGAAAAATTTAGATGGTTTGATGATTTTAATTTCTTCTACCATGTTGGAGTTGACGGTATCTCACTTTTTATGATTTTACTAAGTACATTTTTGACCCCACTTTGTATTTTAGCTAGTTGGAATAATATTAAAAAAAGAGTCAAGGAATACATGCTTTCTTTTTTATTTTTAGAGACTGTAATGATTGGAATGTTTGCTTCTATAGACATACTTTTATTTTATATTTTTTTTGAAGCAGTATTAATACCAATGTATCTAATCATAGGTATATGGGGAGGTAATAGAAGAATCTATGCTTCTTTTAAATTCTTTCTCTACACTCTTTTGGGCTCAGTACTCATGTTGATTGCTATTATTGTGATGTATAGAAATACAAGTTCAATGAGTATTGAGTTCTTACAAGGTAATTATTTTTCCTATAATACTCAATTGTTTCTATGGCTCGCCTTCTTTGCATCCTTTGCAGTTAAAATTCCTATGTGGCCGTTTCATACATGGTTGCCCGATGCCCATGTTGAAGCTCCAACGGCTGGATCTGTTATTTTAGCCGGAGTACTTTTAAAAATGGGTGGATATGGTTTTATCCGTTTCTCTTTAGGGATGCTTCCAGAAGCAACAGAGTTTTTTATTCCTTTAATTATGACATTAAGTATAGTTGCCATAGTATACACTTCCTTAGTAGCACTAGCACAAACTGATATTAAAAAACTAATTGCATATTCATCTGTTGCTCATATGGGAATTGTAACAATTGGAATTTTCTTAGTGAATCAACAAGGTTTAGAAGGAGCAATGATGCAAATGATTAGTCATGGACTAGTTTCAGCAGCTTTATTTTTGTGCGTTGGTGTTATTTATGATCGAATGCATACTAGAGAAATTGAATTTTACGGAGGATTAGTTCAAAGAATGCCACTTTATGCAACAGTATTCATGATTTTTATGTTGGGATCAGTTGGATTACCTGGGACTAGTGGTTTTATTGGAGAATTTTTAGTTATTGTTGGCGCATTTAAATTTTCAAGTTACGTTGTTATTGGCGCGGCTTTTGGAATAATATTATCCGCTGTTTACATGCTATACCTTTATAAAAGAATTATTTTTGGCACCATAACTAATAATAAACTTGCAGATATTTTAGATATAAACACAAGAGAGAAAATCATATTAATTCCTTTAGCAATTTCAGTAATATTACTAGGTATATTTCCAAATCTATTTTTAGATCCTATGAGATTATCACTTGAACTAATTATAACAAACTATGAAATAGCCAATGCTAAATAATATTTACAATATTTTTTTTATACCTGAAATTTTTTTAGCATGCTCTTCTTTTGTTTGCTTACTTTTTGGACTTTTTTTAAAAAAGAATGCATTTAGACAGACTTCCAATCTAGCAGTTTTTGTTTTATTATTAACCATTCTGCTTGTTTACTATGATAGTGAATCAAATTTTGCAAATTATAAAAGTTTATTTAGCCACTCTTCTTTTATAAATTTTTTTAAAATTTTAGCTCTATTAGGATCTGTAGCTAGTATCATCATTTCTAAAGATTATTTCTTAGGCATTAAGCTAAAAAATTTTGAAATTCCTATTTTATTTTTATTTTCAACACTTGGGATGATGTTAATGATTGCTTCAAATAATCTTATGTCCATGTATCTAGCAATAGAACTACAAAGTTTATCTCTTTATGTTGCTGCAGCAATAAAAAGAGACTCAATTTCATCAGCTGAGTCAGGAGTAAAATACTTTATTTTAGGAGCATTATCGTCTGGTATACTTTTGTATGGTTTCTCCTTAATTTATGGATTTACTGGCTCAATGAATTTTGATGATATAAGTTTCTATTTATCAAAATATGATAATTTAAATTTAGGTCTAATATTTGGGCTTGTATTTGTGATGGTAGGCTTGGCTTTTAAGGTTTCAGCCGTACCTTTCCATATGTGGACTCCCGATGTTTATGAAGGAGCTCCAAACTCAATTACAGGTTTTTTTGCTATTGTCCCTAAGATTGCTGCAGTAGCTTTAATTTATCGTTTTTGCTTAGTTCCATTTGAAAATTTTTACTTAGAATGGAGTCAAATAATTTTATTTTTATCAATAGCCTCAATGTTTCTTGGAGCTATAGCGGCTATAGCACAGTCAAATATTAAAAGATTATTAGCTTATAGTTCTATCGGACATATAGGCTATATCTTAATCGCTTTAGTTGCCGCAAATGATGATGGAATTAAAGCAGCGTCAATTTATATGTTTTCATACATGATAATGAATGTTGCTATTTTTGCTATTTTACTTTCGTTAAAAGTTAAAAATGAATATTTAATTAATATAAGTGATTTAAAAGGGTTAAGTAAAAGTAATCCAATCGTTAGTCTTTCTATTTCAATTTTTGGAGAAGATACTACATTAACTCCAAAACCAGTATTTATATATTTATCACTTTTGATACTAAATATTTCAGAAATTATTCCAGAAATTTTTTCCTTATTAATTAAAATATCATTTGGCCATTTAATTTGAGTTTTAACATTACAAATATTTTCAATCACAGCACAGATCATATTAGTAATAAA
>CACLBK010000025.1 GCA_902605135.1 uncultured Alphaproteobacteria bacterium | reverse complement strand
TAATTTTCACTTATATTAGCATTTAAGTTTTTTTTAAAAAATATTGATCTAAAAATAAATCTAACCAATTTGAAATTTTTTTATTATATTTGTAACGATAATAAATTTGTACAAATATATTTTGAGCACCTTTAACAAATAATTTTTTTGGATTTTTTAATAACACTAAATACAGCCATCTAATATGTAATTTAAAATTTACTTCTGGATGAAATTGGAGGGCATAACAATTTTGATATTTAAAAGCTTGATTGTTAAAAATGTCACCCCTGGCTAATAACTCACAGCCAGTAGGAAGGGAAAATCCTTCAGAATGGAATTGAAAAAAAATCTTTTGAGAATTAAAAAGATTTTTTGCATTTTCAGTTGGCTCAATTTTATAAAAACCAATTTCTGAAAGACCATCTTTATTAGTTGTAATTTCTGAACCTAAACATTTAGCTAATAATTGTGCACCAAAACAAATTCCAAGATAAGGAACGTTAGTTTTTATAACTTTGTTTATCCATTCTAATTCTTTATTTATATATTCATCTTCATCGTTTATGCTTCCTGGCGCACCAAATACAATTATTGCTGAGTATTGATTAATATTTAAAGGAAGTTCTTCACCTAAAGGCGGCCTACATATTTCAGCAACATACTCCCTATCTCTAAATTTATTACCCATATCTCCTGGAACTGAAGTTTTTTGATGTAATACAAACAAAACCTTATTCATACTAAATTATTAATAATAAATATTTTGTTAATATGAAAATATTATTTCATAAAAATTGTAAGTATTTTGTATATTAATTTATAATGATACTTATGTGACAAAATGGGTGAAGATGTTCCAAGTTATGGATATGAGATAGATACTGATGCAAGTAACTTTGCAGCATGGGTATTTGCACATGGAGGTGATGTATTTGACTATGATAAAGGCCAATACATATATAATGGCCCTAAAGCCATTGAAGCTATGGAATTCATTCAAGGAATGGCTAATAAAGGATGTGCAATAGTTGCTAGAGGTAAATATACTGACCAGCAATACTTAGGCCAAGGTTCTGTTTTATTTGCTGCAGGTTCTACTTCAGGTATTACCTATTTCCAGAAGGCCATTGAAGAAGGTTATAATGGTAATTGGGATGTAGCTCCATTATCATATACAACCAGTGAACCAGTACTTAACTTATATGGTGGTGGTTTAATTATGGGGAATTCAGGTGATGCTAATAGAATGGTAGCAGCATATCAGTGGATGAAATATATTTCTAATTCTGAGAACTCAGCAGTTTGGTCTACTGAAAGTGGATATGGGTTTGTCAGAACCTCTTCCGCAAATCATCCATTAATAGCTGAAAAAAGAGCTGAACTAGCCCAGTATGATAAATCTTTGAGCATGGTTCAACATGGAAAAGGTGAACCATCAGTTCCTGGTTATTATTCGGTTAGAGGTGAAGTTGAAAAAGCTTACGCAGCTATTATTAATGGTGATGATATCATTTCAACTTTAAACCAATTAAATGAAGATGCTAATGCAATATTAGCAGATGCTATAGCAGAGTAGTTTAATTATTTAAATTGTGTTAAAGG
Organism: uncultured Alphaproteobacteria bacterium; assembly: GCA_902605135.1. Lineage (GTDB taxonomy): Bacteria > Pseudomonadota > Alphaproteobacteria > HIMB59 > CACPNW01. The sequence continues at coordinate 17,578 of CACLBK010000025.1, read as the reverse complement.
GTGGTTGTTAACCACCCTTTTTTTATGATTATTGTTTGTTCTCTTAGTGACTTATTAAATGTATGTGAAAGCATACAGCCCAAATATTTAATATCAGTTATAGATCCAGGATATGCACCACAAACACCTAAGGGTGTAAAAAATCATTTAAAGCTTGGTTTTGATGATATTATTGAAATAAGTAGTAACAACAAAATATTTAGATTGAACACAGATGAAATTCCTCAAATTTTACCAGGGGAAGAACATGTAAATTCAATAGCTAATTTTACTTCTACATATAATTATGATGAAGATATTGTTATTCATTGCTGGTGTGGTGTATCAAGATCAATGGCAACAGCTACCTACCTACTATGCAAAGAAAACAAAACTAATATTGAAAATACAATTAAATATATTCGTAATCTTGCTCCCCATGCAAACCCAAACAAATTACTGATAAAACACTTTGAAAAAAAATTAGATACTAACAATCAAATCTCAAACTCATTTTTAAAATTCCCTTATACTAAAACATACGATTGTTCTTCAAATTTTGCACCTGTTACTTTATTTGATATAAAAGAGATTGGGAAAAAATAATGAAAGACTACGTTCGAACAATTGCAGATTATCCTGTCGAAGGAATTCAATTCAGAGACATTACTACATTATTGCAAAATGCAGGACATTTTAAACAAGTTATTGATGACATGGTAAAACCATGGAAAAATAAAAAAATAGATGCAGTCTTAAGTATAGAATCACGAGGTTTTATAATGGCAGGTGCAATAGCTTATTTTTTAAATGCAGCATTTATTCCTTTGAGAAAACCCCATAAGCTTCCGTTTGATACTTTCAAAGTTTCATACGATCTAGAATATGGATCAACCGAAATGCAAATTCATACGGATGCTTTAGATGGTCATAAAGATTTACTTATTATTGATGATCTTTTGGCAACAGGTGGAACTGCACTTGCAGCAGTGGAGTTAATTAAAAAGTTTGAGCAAAAAAATATTGTTGGCGCAGGTTTTATAATAAATTTACCAGATCTAAGAGGTGATATAAAATTAATTGAAAAAGGAATTGAGATACATTCTTTAATGGAGTTTTAAATGAGAAATGCAGTTATTGTTGGTTATAAAAGATCACCATTCACTTTCGCACGTAAAGGAGAAATGGCTAATATAAGACCAGAAGACATTCTATCACAAACAATAAATCAATTACTTTACGAAATACAAATTAATAAAAATGATATAGAGGATATTATTACTGGTTGTGCCTATCCTGAAGGAGCACAAGGAAATAATATTGCTAAAATTGTTTCATTCATGACAGATATGCCAGAACATGTAGCAGGTATGACAGTTAACAGATGGTGCGGCTCTTCAATGCAAGCTATTCATGATGCTACTGGAGCAATTGCAATTAATTCTGGAGATGTTTTTTTATGTTGTGGTGTAGAAAGTATGACATTTATACCTATGAATGGTTTAACTTACGATCCTCATCCGCAATTAAGTAAAGATAATCCAAATGTATATATGTCTATGGGCATTACCGCTGAAAATGTTGCAAAAAAATTTAATATTTCTCGAAAAGAGCAGCAAGAATTTGCAATAAGTAGTCATAAAAAAGCTTCTTCAGCTAGAGATTCAAATATGTTTGATGATGAAATAGTTTCTATTTTAAATAAAAATGAAAAGATAAATAAAGATGGGGGAATTAGACCTAATACTTCTCATGAAGTTTTAGATGGTTTAAAACTTGTGTTTGATGAAAATGGTACTGTTACTGCTGGTACTGCATCACCCTTAACAGATGGTGCCTCTGCTGTAATAGTTTGTGAAGAAGAGTATGCGAAAAAAAATAGTTTAAATATTTTAGCTCGAATTAAATCAACAGCTGTAGTTGGATGCCCTCCTGAATTAATGGGTTTAGGACCAATTAATGCTTCTAAAAAGGCATTAAAAAGAGCAAACTTATCTATTAATGATATTGATATTGTGGAACTAAATGAAGCATTTGCCTCTCAATCATTAGCGTGTATTAAAGAATTAAATATGGACATTGATAAAGTTAATATTCATGGAGGCGCAATTGCATTAGGCCATCCCTTAGGTGCAACTGGAGCAAGGATCACGGGTAAAGTTGCAACATTGTTGAAAAATAATAATAAAAAGTATGGATTAGCGACACAATGTATAGGTTTAGGTCAGGGTATTGCAACTGTGCTAGAAAATATTAATTAAATATCATGCAAATTTATAAAACACCGCTACGTGAGTTTAAATTTCTAATTGAAGATTTTTTAAATCTTAAGGAAAGTGAAACATTAAAAAAATTAGATTTAGAAACAAGCGATCTAATGCTTATTATTGAAGAAGCAGCAAAACTTTGTGAAGAAACTCTGCTTCCAATAAATCAAAGTGGAGATAGTGAAGGATGTTCATTTAATAATGGAGTTGTGACTGCACCAAAAGGTTTCAAGGAAGCTTATAAAACTTTTTCTGAAAATGGTTGGCAGGGATTAAAGGTAAAAGAAGAATTTGGCGGTCAAAATTTACCATATATTATTAATATGATTTTAGATGAAATGATAAGTTCTACTAATATGTCATTTGGTCTTTACCCCGGTCTTACAGCAAATGCTATCGATGCAATTGAAAAAAGTGCTAATGAAGATCTAAAAAATACTTATTTGCCAAATTTAGCTAGTGGTAAGTGGACCGGTACAATGAATTTAACTGAACCACAATGTGGAACCGATCTTGGTTTAAGTAAAACAATGGCAACACCTTTAGATGATGGAAGTTATAGTATTACTGGAACTAAAATTTTTATTACATGTGGTGAGCATGATCTAAGTGAAAATATTATTCATCTAGTCTTAGCAAGAACACCGAATGCACCCCCTGGTATTAAAGGTATAAGTTTATTCTTGGTTCCTAAATTTTTACCAAATGATAGTGGTGATTTTGTTGAAAGAAATAAAGTTGAATGTGGATCAATAGAGAAGAAGATGGGTATTCATGCTAGTCCAACATGCGTAATGCATTACAATGAAGCTAAGGGCTGGCTTGTAGGTGATATTAACAAAGGAATGAGAGCGATGTTTATTATGATGAATGGAGCTCGTTTGTTTGTAGGGATACAAGGCTTAGGTCTATCAGAAACCGCTTATCAATCAGCACTTTATTATTCAAAAGAACGTTTACAAGGTAAATTATCTTCCAGCAATCAAGTTGCCGATCCAATAATTGTTCATCCCGAAATAAGAAAAAATTTATTATATATCAAATCGATTAATGAGGCAGTTAGAGGGTTAACGTTATTGGCCGGCAATCATTTTGATAATATTGAAAATTCTACTGATGAGAGAGGTAAGAGATTATCTGAAAATTTTATTGCACTCATGACACCTATAATTAAATCATATGCTTCAGATAAATCTGTAGAAAATACAAATAGAGCTCTACAAATATATGGAGGTCATGGTTTTATAACTGATCATGGTATGGAACAATTAGTAAGAGATGCTAGGATAACAACAATCTATGAAGGAACAAATGGTATTCAAGCGTTAGATTTGATCGGAAGAAAATTAAAAATTGATAATGGTGCATTATTTAATGAATTTTTTACTATGATAGATAGCTATCAAGATAAAATTAATAATAATAAAGATATGAAAAAATACATTGATTTATTTATGCCTTCATATGATTCTTACAAAACTATTTTTGAATATATTAAATCGTTAAATGATGAAAACGAGATCAATTCTCATGCTGTAGAATTTTTAAATTTATCATCTTTAATTTCTTTAGGTTATATTTGGTTGCAGTATATCGAAATTTCATTAACTAAATTAGAAAAACAAGACGAAAGTTTTTATAAATCCAAAATTGAAACAGGCAACTTTTTCTTAACTAAATTATTAAGTGAGACACAAGTTCTTTGTCAAAATATTAAATCAGGAGGAAAATACTTTAACGATTATGATGATGAATATTTTGAAACAGCTATCTAATGACTATAAAAATTTATAAACCTTCAAAAACTTCTATGCAATCAGGTTTTAAAAAAACTAAATTGTGGCTAGCTGAATATATTTCTGAAGTAGAAAAAGTAAAAGATTCTTTAATGGGTTGGAATAGTTCATTAGATACTAAATCTCAGATTAAACTTTTTTTTGATACGAAAGAGCAAGCTATCGAATGGGCAAAAAAAAATAATTACCAATATTTTGTTGAAGAACCAAAACAAAGAAAAATAAAACCTAAAAATTACGCTTCTAATTTTGATACTAATAGAAAAGAACCCTGGACTCATTAAGTATAATTTCTTTCTTTATTTTTTAGACTATGATAAATGCAAATTATGCGCCCGTAGCTCAGTGGATAGAGCAACCGCCTTCTAAGCGGTAGGTCAAATGTTCGAATCATTTCGGGCGCGCCATTTTAAAGGAGTTACATGATACATAACATTAAATGTCATTGCGGTGCTGTAGAGTTAGAAGTTGATAATGATCTTGATATTATTAAACAATGTAACTGTTCAATTTGTAAAAGAAAAAATGCTAAAATGGCAATGGTATCAAAGGAATCTTTATCAATTATTAAGGGTGAAGAATATTTAACTTCATACCAATTCAATACAATGATAGCCGAACATTTTTTTTGTAAGATTTGCGGTATATACACACATCATAATAGGCGAAGTGATCCAAATGGTGCTGCAGTAAATATAGGTTGCATAGATGCAATTGATCCTTTTCAATATAAAGCTGATTTTATAGATATGAAGAATAAATAATCCTATGTCATTTGAATTTTTAATTTCAAAAATTCAAAAAAATAATTTTCTTCTCATTGGTAGAGCGGGAGTAGACATATATCCTGATCCACCAGGAACTAAAACTGAGAACGCCAAATCCTTTGTTACTCATCTTGGAGGATCTTCTGCAAATATGGGTGTTCAATTAACTTTATTTGGAGGTAATTGTAATTTACTGACTAGAGTATCTGACGATGCTTTAGGTAGATTAGCTATTAATCAACTTAATCATTATGGTGTTAAAAACAAATTAGTAGAATTTGAAAAAAATGAATCAAGAATTTCTTTTGCTATTGTTGAAACCACAGTGAAAGATCATCAATCAATTATTTATAGGCATAAAGCTTCTGATTTATTTTTAAATAAAGATGATGTTGAAAATGCTAATATAAAAAATTTTGATTGTTTATTAATGACAGGAACTTCTTTAGCAGCTGAACCTTCGAGAAGTGCTACTTTATATGCTTTAGATATAGCATATAAAAATAATATTCCTGTAATTATGGATATTGATTATAGACCATATACTTGGGAGTCATCAAATAAAGCAAAAGAAGTTTATAATCTAGCAGCAAGTAAATGTAGTGGTGTAATTGGCAATGATGATGAGTTTGGAGTTTTAGCTGGTGATTACAACAATGGTTTGGATCATGCTAAACAATTAGCTAAAAATATAAGCTTAATTATTTATAAAAAAGGTGAAAAAGGCTCTATTACCTTTGCAATGAACAAGGAAATTAAAAAAGGAATATTTCCCGTTAAGCCTTTGAAACCAACTGGAGCCGGTGATGCATTTATGGGATCATTAATAGGATCAATTTTAAAGTCTAATGATTTAGAAAAATCTATTGAAATAGGTTCAGCCGCAGCAGCAATTGTAGTAACAAAAGTTGGTTGTGCCCCAGCAATGCCAAAATTAAATGAAATTTTAGAGTTTATGAAATATAATAAAATTAATGAAGGAGAATAATATGCATATTCCACCATTTGATAATAAGAACAAGCCAATTGTTGATATAGAGGATAGCAGAGTTCCTTTAAATTATTTTAACATAGTAAAATTAAATAAAGATCAATCTTTTGAGTATCAAACCCCTGGTTATGAAACATGTATAGTACCTGCTACTGGAACAATTAATGTAGAAATTGAAGGAATAAAAGTTGAGTCATTAGGCACTAGAAAAGTTGATGTGTGGGATGGAGAGCCAGAAGGTGTATATGTTCCGTCTAATACAAAAGCTCAATTTACATCTTTAGTAGATAATTCAGAAATTTTTATTGCTGGCGCAAAGTATGATAAAACTCTTGAACCATTTGCTGTTAGAACAAATGAAATTGATTTAGTGCAGTATGGCTCTGATGATACAAAAACTCATAGAAAAATTAAACATATTTTAGGTGCTAAGCATCATGATAAAGTTGGAAGATTACTTTGTAATGAACTTTATACTGTAGGGCAGGGAGGTTGGTCGGGGTTTCCACCCCATAAGCATGATACAGATCGTCTACCCGATGAAACCAGACATGATGAAACATATAATTATAGATTTAAACCTAATAATGGATTTGGTTTTCAGATGTTTCAGCAAGTTGATGATAAAGTTGGTAAAGCTGAACATATAATTGATGGTTCAACTATAATGATTAGAACAGGCTATCATCCATGTGTCGTAGCACCTGGGTATGAGATGTATTATTTTACAATTCTTGGAGGACTGTCTCAAAGGTCTCTTGTCCAATTTTTTCAACCTGAGCATGCTTATCAGGTAGAAACAATTCCAGGAATTAAGGATATGATTGCTAAATACAAATAAATGACAGTAGTAAATTTAAAAAAAATTTTAAATGATGCAAATAAAAATAATTATGCAGTAGCAGGTTTAGTTGTACTAGGCTGGGATGACGCCTTAGCTTTTACGCAAGCCGCTGATGAAACTGGAATTCCAATTATATTGCAAGCTGGTCCTTCATGTAGAGCGCATACGCCAATTCCTATATTAGGCAAAATGTTTAGATACTTAGCTGGTCAAACAAAAACGAACATTTGTTGTCATGTTGATCATGGATACACTCTAGATGAATGTTATGAAGGGATTGATAGCGGCTTTACATCTGTAATGTTTGATGGATCTAAATTAACTTTAAAAGAAAATATAAAAATTAGTAAAAAAATCGCTTCAAGAGCTCATAAACATAATATTTCTGTTGAGGGAGAAATAGGTTTTGTAGGTTATGATAATGGTAAAATTTCAGAAGGTACTAATATTGAAGATGCAGTAACATTTGCAAACAAAAGTAATATTGATGCAATGGCAATTTCAGTTGGTAATACACATTTACAAACTTCAAAAAAAGCAAGTATTGATTTCAACAAAATTAATTTAATTGAAGCAAAAACAAAAATCCCCTTAGTTCTTCACGGCAGTAGTGGCATTCCCGTAGAGCAAAGAAAAAAACTAGCAAGAAAAACAAAAATAGCAAAACTAAATATTGGTACTGAAATTAGAATGACTTTTGGGGAAGCTTTGAGAAAAAATCTAAAAAATAATCCTAAAACATATGATAGATTGCAATTACTAAAACCTACGATTAAAGATTTAACAAAAGTTACAAAAAAAATTATAAAACAAATTGGCCCAAATTAATGGGACAAATTTTTATTGCAGCACTTAAAGAAGAAACCCCAAATCTTAAAGATTTTTACTATTCAGGCGTAGGAAAAATAAATGCTGCAATCAAAATTATGGAATTAATTTCAAAATTTCAACCTAATGAAATAATTAATTATGGAACAGCAGGATCAACAAAGAAAAACCTATCAGGATTAGTGGAATGCACCGAGTTTGTTCAAAGAGATATGGATGCAAGAGGTCTAATGGATTTTAAATTAGGTGAAACTCCTTTTGATCCTATATCAAAAATTACATATTCTAATGAGGGGTATATATGTGCATCTGGAGATAGTTTTGTTCAATCATCGGTAGAAATAGATTGCGATATTGTTGATATGGAAGCTTACTCTTTTGCTAAAGTATGCAAAATACACGATATTAAATTTAAATGTTTTAAATATATTTCTGATTATGCAAACGAAAATTCAAATAATGATTGGATTGATAATTGTTCAAAAGGAGCTAAATTATTCTCAGAAATATATCCTCAACTAAAAAAATGATCTTAAAAATACTTGAAAAATTAGGAAGAAAAAAAATTGTTTTAGACAGAGGTCCTACACACCCAGAATATCAGAGTGCAAAACCATGGATGGAAAGATATTATTTGTTATTTAGGAAAAGACCCAAATGGTTTCCATTTAATATCTTAATCCATAAAATGTTAGATGATGACCATGGTGAAGGAGTTCATAATCATCTTTGTCCTTACATAACAATTATTTTAAAAGGTGGTTATTGGGAAACAACAAAAAAAGGAAAATTTTGGAGAGCTCCTGGATACATAGGTTTTAGATCTGCAGATCACTTACATAGAGTTGATTTAAAACCAAATACTAATACTATGACATTGTTTATACCTGGTCCTTTTGGTTTAAGAAAAAATAAAAGAGCTGATTATAAAACAAAAATATAATTTAAAACGTATATTAAATAATTCCATCATATATTAATTTACATCCACTTAAAAAAAGCAAAATATAGACAATATTAAAAAATAATTTTTCAGGAATTTTTTTTTGAAGGAAGTAACCTATAAGAACACTTATAAAAGCTAGTGGAAGTAAATAGATAGAAATCATAAGGTTTGAGGGCGCTAATAATCCAACATAATAATAAGGAATTAGTTTTACAAGATTTATTACCATAAATGCCAAGGTCATGGTTCCTATGAATGAAATTTTATCTAGCTTTAATGGCAGCATATAAAAATTTATAGGAGGGTTCCCTGCATGAATTAAAAAACTTGTGTATCCTGCTACAGATGACCAAAAGTAACCTTTAATTTTAGTTGGTTTGAGTAAATAATTATTTTTCTGAATAAATGAAACTAAAACAAAAATAATTGAAATTATACCTACCATTATTCTTATCTGATCTTCATTGGTAAATTCAAAAGTGAGGGTTCCAAATAAAATACCAATTATAGACGCTGGTATTATAATTTTTAAAATTTTATTAATCCATTTTCTCCAATACAAATAGATAGCTGAAAAATCCATTATTATTAAAAGTGGTAATAAAATACCGGCAGCTTGCAAAGGACTCATTACAAAAGACATTACAGGTACCGCTAACATTGCTATTGGCCCAGGTACACCACCTTTAGATATACCAAATACAAAAACACCTAAAGACGCAAACAAATAAAAATAAAAATCCATTTAACTTAAAATTTTTAATGCAATTTTAATATCTTTTATTTGATCATCAATATCTTCTAATCCACAATATAATCTAATCAAAGTGCCAGTATTTTTATTTTTAAACTCTCTTTTAGCAAGTGGAGGAAAAGTAATTAGACTATCAAATCCACCCCAGCTATATCCTAATTTAAAAATTTTAAGTTTATTAAAAAATTTTTCAATTTTATTGTTTGAATATTTCTTTTTAAGTATAAATGAAAATAATCCTGTACTTCCAGAGAAATCTCTTTTCCATATTTTATGATTTGTTGTATGTGGCAATGCTGGATGAAATACATCAGCTACTAGATCATGATCTAATAAATATTTTGCCATTAATAAAGCATTGCTCTCTATTTCTTTCATTCTAATTTTTAATGTTGGTATTCCTCTAATTGCTAAATAAACTTCATCCGATCCAGGACATATCCCTAAAGTTTTTGTAGCAGTTCTAATTTTTCTAGCATATTTTTTATTTGATGAAACAAAACCGATTAATACATCTGAATGACCATTTATATATTTAGTCCCAGCATCAATTATAATATCTATTCCTAGTTTTATTGGATTACAAAATAATGGTGATGCCCATGTATTGTCCATAACAGTTGGTATATTATTTTTTTTAGCTATTTTTGTTATCAAAGGTATATCAATTATATCAAATGTAGCAGTACCAGGAGATTCCAAATATATTAACTTTGTTTTTTTATTAATTAATTTTTCAAAATTATTAATTTTATTTATTGGATGAAAATATTTTATTTTTACATTGTATTGTTTAAGAATATTTTCACAAAAAGTTCTCGTAGGACTGTAAACACTATCATTTATTAAAACTTCATCTCCAGATTTTAATAATGCAAAGAAAGGAATTATTATTGATGCGAGTCCTGAAGGGGACAAGACAGTATCATTACAATAATATAATTCTGAGATACTATCTTCTAATTGTTTGTGGAAAGGATTTTGATTAATTCCATAATATGTTCTTCTATCATCTGCATTTTTAATATCATTCAAATAATCCTTATAACTATTAAAGATCATTGTTGATCCTTTGTATGTGCCTGGATTGATAAAACCTTTTTGCTTGATTGGATTTCTTCCTATTTTAGTAAGTTTTGTTTTAATTTTCACTTTATCAATATCTAGTATATTTTTAATATTTAAATACTAATTGTAGAAAAAATATTAAAATACAAAATGTATCATTTGGATTAGCTTATAAATTTGGTATAGGGAAGAAATCTTTGAAAAAAGATATTTAAATAATTATTTAAACGGAGAAAATAATATGAAAAAACTACTATCTATCTTCGCGGTTTTAGCTTTTGCATTTTCTGCAAATGCTGGAACTCTTGATGATGTTAAAAATAGAGGTTTTCTAAAATGTGGTGTAACCACTGGTCTTATTGGTTTCGCAGCACCAGATGATGCTGGAAACTGGGCTGGTTTTGACGTAGACGTATGTCGTGCAGTTGCAGCAGCAATTTTTGGAGACTCAAGCAAAGTTGAATTTACAACTACAACTGGTAAATCACGTTTCCCAACTTTAGCGTCTGGTGAAATTGATATGCTTGCAAGAAATACTACTTGGACTTTAAGTCGTGATGTTAATCTTGGTTTTGAGTTTGTAGGTGTAAACTACTATGACGGACAAGGCTTCATGATTCCATCTGCTTTAGGTGTTGATGATGCAACTGGTCTTGATGGTGCTACAGTTTGTATTCAAACAGGAACAACTACTGAGTTAAACTTAGCAGATTTCTTCAGAGCTAATGGTATTGGTTATGAAGCACTTCCAATCGAAACAAATGATGAAGCAAGAGAAAACTTATTTGCAGGTAGATGTGATGTATACACTACAGATGCATCAGGTCTTTCTGCTACAAGAGCACAAGCAGATGATCCAGATAAATGGGTTGTTTTACCTAATATCATTTCAAAAGAACCTCTTGGACCACTTGTAAGACATGGTGATCACCAATGGGGTGACGTTGTAAGATGGTCTCTTAATACTATGATTATTGCTGAGGAACTTGGAGTATCTTCTTCAAACGTAGATGACAGCAAAGGTTCAAACATCCCTGAAGTTTTAAGACTTCTTGGTGTTGAAGGTGGTTATGGTGAAATGTTAGAATTAAGCAATGATTTTGCTTATAATATAATCAAACAAGTAGGTAACTATTCAGAGTCATTTGATAGAAATATCGGACCTGACACACCTCTAGGTATTGGTAGAAATCTAAACGCATTATGGACAGATGGAGGTATTCTATACGCTCCACCATTTAGATAGAAACTAATTTATTTTTAATATAAAAGTGGGGGGATGAAAATCCCCCCAATTTTTTTTAGAAGTGATGCAAAATAATTTATTTCAAGATCAAAAATTTAGAGGTATTTTATATCAAACCCTCGTTGTCGGTTTTTTTGCATTAGGTTTATATTTTGTAATTAACACAACTGCATACAATCTTGAAAAGAGAAATATTGCGACTGGATTTGGTTTTTTAAATAACCCGGCAGGGTTTGATATTAGTTTTTCTCCGTTTCTTGATTTTAAATCTACAGATACTCATTTAAAAGTTTATTTTGTTGGAGTTTTAAATACCCTTTTAGTTTCCTTTTGTGGTTGTATAGCTGCAACAATTCTTGGTTTTATAGTTGGTATAATAAGATTATCTTCTAATTGGCTTCTAAGTAGAATTGCCTATATCTATGTTGAGTTTACTAGGAATACACCATTACTTCTTCAAATTATATTATGGTATGCAATTTTAATTCAACTACCAAGAATAAAACAAGCTCCACAAATATGGGAAACATTTTATATCTCAAACAGAGGATTATTTGGACCAAAGCCTATATTTCTTGATGGTTCAAACATTGTTATTCTTAGTCTTGTTTTAGCTTTTGTTATTAGTTTTTTTGTAGCTAGATGGGCTAAGAAAAGGCAGGATACTACAGGTCAACAGTTTCCAACTTTTACAACTAACTTGAGTATAATTGTTTTTCTACCATTAGTTATATTTTTTATTATGGGATCTCCCATATCTTTAGAATACCCAATTTTAAAAGGTTTTAATTTTAAAGGAGGTGCAGTCATCAGACCTGAATTTATAGCAATGTTTCTGGCCTTATCAATTTACACTGCAGCTTTTATTTCTGAAACAGTAAGATCTGGAATTTTATCTGTTACTAAAGGACAAAGAGAAGCTTCAGGAGCATTAGGATTGAAAAAAAATTGGATTATGAGATTAATAATTATTCCTCAAGCATTAAGAGTAATAGTACCTCCTTTAACAAGTCAGTATCTAAATTTAACAAAAAATTCTTCTCTAGGAATTGCTGTTGGATATGCAGATCTTGTCCATGGCTTTGGTGGAATTAGTTTAAACCAAACGGGTCAAGCTATTGAATGTATGGCTATAACTATGGCTACATATTTGCTAATAAGTTTAACAATTTCTTTTTTTATGAACATTTATAACAGAAGCATTCAATTTAAGGAAAAATAATGGGTAATAATTCAAATTTTGAATCAAGGAAACCACCTGTTGCAACAACTGGTATTCTTGGTTGGTGTAGACAACATTTATTTTCAAATTGGATAAATTCATTTGTTACACTTCTTGTCATATATTTTTTATATCAATTAATACCTTGGTTTTTAGATTGGTCTGTATTCAGTGCAGATTTTTGGATAAATTATAATGGAGAATTAATCGTAGATAGAACGTTTTGTTCTAGAGTTGCTGATCCTGAAGGCGATCATGGGGCATGTTGGGCAATTATTATTGTACGTTTTTATCAGTTTATGTATGGATTTTATCCTTCTGAACAAGTTTGGAGAGTCAATTTAACATATATTCTTCTTGTAGTCGCTCTACTTCCTTTGTTGATCGAAAAAATCCCTGGAAGAAAACATTTAATTAAATTTACTATCGCCTTTCCAATAATTGCATTTATTTTACTTTATGGTGGATTTGGATTTCAAATTATCCCTACTAACAAATGGGGAGGTTTATTAGTAACTCTTGTTTTAGGAGTATTTGGAATTGCTATAGCGTTTCCCCTAGGTATTTTACTTGCACTAGGTAGAAGATCTAAATTACCAGTAATAAGCATGTTTTGTACTTTATTCATTGAATTTATAAGAGGTGTTCCATTAATTACACTTCTTTTTTTTGGAATGGTAATGCTTCCATTGTTTTTACCAGAAGGTTTAAATTTAGATGGACTGGTAAGAGTTCTTGTTGCTGTAACATTATTTCAAGCTGCTTATATGGCTGAAGTAATTCGCGGAGGCTTACAAGCAATTCCAAGAGGTCAATATGAAGCTGCTCAATCAGTTGGGTTGAGTTATTGGCAAATGAACAGAAAAATTATACTTCCTCAGGCTATTAGAATTTCTATACCATCTATTGTAAATACTTCTATTGGATTGTTTAAAGATACAACACTAGTAATTATTATTGGTTTACTTGATTTGCTTGGAATAGGAAGAGGAGCATTAGCTGATGCTACTTGGATGGGTTTATCTAATGAAGTTTACGTTTTTGTTGCATTAGTTTTTTTTATTTTCACTTTTTCAATGTCCAGATATAGTTTGTATTTGGAAAAGAAACTAAAAACAGGTATTAATATGGGAGCAGATTAATTATGTCAGAAGATTCAATAATTTTATTACAAAATGTTAATAAATGGTTTGGTGATTTCCAAGTTCTAAAAGATGTGAATTTAGAGGTAAAAAAGAGAGAAAGAATAGTTGTCTGTGGTCCTTCAGGATCAGGTAAGTCAACTATGATAAGATGTATTAATCGTTTAGAAGAGCATCAGGAAGGAAAGATTGTCGTAGATGGTATTGAACTTACAGGTAATCTAAAAAATATTGATAGTGTCAGAAAAGAAGTTGGAATGGTGTTTCAACAATTTAATTTATTTCCTCATTTATCTGTAAAAGAAAATATAACGCTAGCTCCAATTTGGGTGAAAAAAATGCCAAAAGCCGAAGCTGAAGAGCTCGCAATGAAACAATTAGAAATTGTTAAAATCCCAGAACAAGCAAATAAATATCCCGGTCAACTATCTGGAGGTCAGCAACAAAGAGTGGCTATTGCAAGATCCCTTGCAATGAATCCTAACATTATGCTTTTTGATGAGCCAACTTCAGCTCTGGATCCTGAAATGATTAAAGAAGTCTTAGATGTTATGGTTGATTTAGCTGAAGGGGGAATGACTATGATTGTTGTTACTCACGAAATGGGTTTTGCTAAAACAGTTGCCGATAGAATGGTATTTATGGATGAAGGAAAGATTGTAGAGGAAGCAAGTCCAGATAAGTTTTTCAATAATCCAGAGAGTGATCGTACAAAGTTATTTTTAAGTCAAATTCTTCATCAGTAATCTACGAAGACAACTGTAAATTAATTCTTCTATTCATTTTACCTTTGTTTTCTATTTTACCGATTTGAATTTTCCCAATCTCAGTAGTTGATTTCACATGCGTACCACCACAAGGTTGTAAATCCACTTCGCCAATTCTAACTAATCTTATTTTACTATCTACTTGTGGAGGTTTTACTGACATAGTTCTTACAAGTTCAGGTTTTTCTTCTAGTATTCTACTTTCAATTACTTCAGTTGTAACAGTATGGTTATCCTCAACTAATAAATTTATTTTTTCCTCTAACTCTTCTTTGTCTATTAGTTTATCTGGATCATTAAAATCTAATCGACTTTTTTCATAACCAATCTGACCACCTGTTACTCCTAAAGGAACTATAGAACATAATAAGTGTAGAGCTGTATGCATTCTCATGTGCTTGTATCGTAAATCCCAATTTATTTTTCCAATTATATCACAATTCTCCTCAAGATCTTTGAGATCATCTACAATATGTATTATTTTATTATTTTCTTTAATAGTTTCTAAAACTTGTATTTTACTACCAGCTCTTTCAATTTCACCTTTGTCTCCAGGTTGTCCACCACTTTTTGCATAGAAGGCTGTTTGATTTAATTCAATATGTTTATCTTCTTTTATAATTTTTATAATTTTTGCCTCGAATTGATT
The DNA here is from genome assembly GCA_902605135.1 of uncultured Alphaproteobacteria bacterium. Taxonomy (GTDB): domain Bacteria; phylum Pseudomonadota; class Alphaproteobacteria; order HIMB59; genus CACPNW01. Next base: position 2,312 of record CACLBK010000025.1, on the reverse strand, counting down.
AAGATATGCATCATTTTCAAATAATTTTACCATAGTGTTTTTTAACAGTATTTTAAAAATATTATATTGACTTTTTTATCATTCTGGATAAATTAGAACAAAAGTAGAACAAATAAATTAATAATTATTAATAAATATTATTTATCAATTATTTAATTACTATTTTTAATACTATGTCTAAAAAAATAGAAAACTTAATATTTAAAGCTGAATCCAAAGGAGATCTAGTAACACCTTATTTTTTGGATACAGTATCTGCAGGTTTCCCATCTCCAGCTACTGATTATATTGAAAACAAACTTGATCTTAATGAATATTTGGTTCAACGTCCAACAGCAACGTATATCGTTAAAGCTAATGGCCCTTCTATGACCGATGCAGGTATATTATCAGGCGATCTACTTATTGTTGATAGAAGTATTACGCCTCGTAATGACAATATTGTTATAGCTTCCATCTTTGGCGACCTAACAGTTAAAAAACTGAAAAAGAAAGATAAGTCACTATTTTTAATTTCTGCCAATAGTGAGTATCCTAGTATTCAAGTTAAAGAAGAAATGGAGTGTTTTATATGGGGGGTAGTGACATATGTCATACACAAAACTACTTAGTAGGAATCATAGCTCAGTAAATCAATCTATAGCATTGATAGACTGTAATAATTTTTATGCATCATGTGAAAGAATATTTAACCCAAAACTTATAGGAAAACCAATTGTCGTACTTTCCAATAATGATGGTTGTATTATTGCACGATCAAAAGAAGCAAAAAAATTAGGGATAAAAATGGGTGAACCTTATTTTAAAGCAAAAAATATTATTGAAAAAAACGATGTTAAAGTTTTCTCATCTAACTATTCGTTGTATGGCGATATTTCACAGAGAGTAATGGAGACTTTATCAAGTTTTTCCTCAGAAGTAGAAATCTACTCCATAGATGAAGCATTTCTTGGTTTAAATGGTTTTGAGAACTATGAGTTAAACACTTATTGCAAACACATTAGACAAATAATCAAGAAGTGGGTTGGCATTCCAGTTAGCATTGGAGTGGGTCCAACAAAAACACTATCAAAAATAGCTAATCATCTAGCAAAAAAACAATCAGACTATAAAGGTGTGTGCATACTAAAAAACAAAATAGAAATAAAAAAAGCATTAGAATTAACATCTATTGAAGAAGTATGGGGTATTGGAAGAAGATTATCTCTCTTCCTAAAAAAATATAATATTCATAATGCTTATCAATTTTCAAAAATGGACAGGGGATGGATAAGAAAAAATATGGGTGTAGTGGGAGAGAAGACATACCTAGAATTAAATAGTGTATCATGCTTAGATCTTGATTTGGTTCCAAGTGATAAACAAAGTTGTTGTGTATCAAGATCATTTAGTCAGCCAATAGAAAAATTATTTGATTTAGAGGAATCAATATCAACTTATGGATCAAGAGTATCAGAAAAGATAAGAGAAGAGGAATTAGTGGCTGAGTCGATGAGTGTTTTTGTTTTGACTAATCATTTTAATAGAAGGGAAAAACAATATTCGAATTCAATAAAACTTCACTTACCTTTTCCGACAAATAATAGCATAAAAATTGTTAAAAGAGCTCTTGAAGGAATTAGAAAAATATACCGACCAGGCTTTCGTTATAAAAAAGCGGGCATTATATTATATGGCCTTAGCAGACAAAGTGTAACTAGAGGACTGCTTGATTACGACCGTGATACATCAGATAGAATAATGAATACTATTGATAATATTAATTCTAGATATGGAAGTTCAACGTTGAAGATAGCTTCTGAAGGTATAGAAAAAATATGGAAGATGAGAAGAGAAAACGTATCCCCATGTTACACAACACGTTTCGAAGAATTAGTGGAAGTTAAGGCTTAGAGATAATGGCTCCCCGGGCCGGGCTCGAACCAGCGACCGATCGGTTAACAGCCGATTGCTCTACCACTGAGCTACCGAGGAACACAATTTTGTTGATAATAAAAAAAAATTAAAAAACAAGAGAAAACTGGAGGCTCGGAGCGGAATCGAACCGCTGTGCAAGGCTTTGCAGGCCCCTACATAACCACTCTGCCACCGAGCCTAAAAAAAATGACAATTATCACTATATTATTTCTAGTCAATTAATGAAAAAAAAATCTAAAGATTGATAATATAATTTAAATAATTGATTATATGAAAGGTTTATATAAAGCATCCTTTGAGAAATGAGTGAAACATTTGAAATAGCAAGAAAAAATATGGTTGTTAATCAGTTAAGACCAAACAAAATTAATGAAGAAAATATATTAAAAATATTT
>CACLBK010000024.1 GCA_902605135.1 uncultured Alphaproteobacteria bacterium | reverse complement strand
GGCTCTCAAAATGATGTGTTAAATGATGATACTGATGCTGATGATTCATCATCTTTAACCGTTACGCAAATTAAGAAAAATGGCGGATCAAACTCTGCTGTAAATTCTGGAAGTACGTATACTTCAAGCGGTACTTCAGTCACAGGAACTTATGGTACATTAACAATTGGTGCAGATGGTTCTTATACCTATGTAGCTGATCAAGCAGCTGCTGATGCGTTAGATGCTGGTGATACTGAAGATGATGTTTTTGTGTATACAATTAGTGATGGAACTGCAACTGACACTGCAAATTTAACCATCACTGTTACAGGGATCAATGATACACCAACTGCGCAAAATGACGTTGGTGTAATTACAGAAGATAGTACATTAACAGTAACTAACGGAGCTAATGCAAATGTATCTGGTAGTTATGATGCCACTGGAGAACATTCTGGTGATGTATTAGATACTAGTTCTAGTTCTCATAAAGACAGTGATCTAGATGCATCTGCTTCATTAACTGTTTCACAAATTAAAAAAAGTGGAGGATCTAACTCTTCAGTTTCTTCGGGTAGTTCGTACAACAGCAGTGGTACATCTGTGACAGGAACTTATGGTACATTAACAATTGGTGCAGATGGTTCTTATACGTATGTTGCTGATCAATCAGCAGCTGATAGTATAGCAGCAGGTGAGTCTCAAAATGATGTGTTTGTATACACCATGACAGATGGCACAGAAAATGTAAGTGCAAATATTACAATTACAGTTTTAGGAGCGAACGATAATCCTTCTGCACAGAATGATGTTGGTGTGGTTAATGAGGGAGCAACTCTTACAGTTGAGAATAGTGATAATGCTAATGTTTCTGGCAGTTATGATACAAATGGTGAAAATTCAGGGGATGTAATAGATACAACTTCGAGTTCTCATAAAGATAGCGATGCTGACACAAGTAATACTCTTGCTATAACTCAAATAAAAAAGAGTGGAGGATCTAACTCTAGTGTTTCCTCAGGAAGTTCATACAATAGCAGTGGGACTTCAGTAACTGGAAATTATGGTACTCTTACAATTGGTGCCGATGGTTCGTATAGATATGTTGCTCAATCAGATATTTCTGGACTCAATGATGGGGACACTGTCACTGATACTTTCACTTATACATTATCTGATGGAACAGCAACAACAACTGCAAATATTTCGTTAACAGTAATCGGTGGAGCTGCATCAAATAATTCTCCTAGCGCAGTTAATGATACTGATAGTGTTAATGAAGATGCAACAGTTACAAAAACAGGTTCACAGGATGATGTTTTAAATGATGATAGTGACTCTGATGGAGATACAATAACGGTTAACCAGATTCAACCAAGTGGAGGCTCTGCATCATCAGTTAGTGCTGGCAGCACTTATAATTCAAGTGGAACATCAGTAACAGGAACTTATGGTACATTAACTATTGGCGCTGATGGTTCCTATACATATGTTGCCGATCAATCAGCTGCAGACGATTTAGATGCTAATGATACTGTAACCGATATTTTTACGTATAGAATTACTGATGGCACTGCAACAGACACTGCTAACTTAACAATAACAGTTACCGGTGTGAATGATACTCCAGCTGCAGTAGATGATACTGATAGCGTAAATGAAGATGCAACAGTTACTAAAACTGGATCTCAAGATGATGTATTAAATGATGATACAGATGCTGACGACTCTGCTTCTTTAGTTGTTACAAATATTCAACCAAGTGGAGGATCAAGCTCAACAGTTTCCTCAGGAAGTTCATACAATAGTAGTGGTACTTCAGTTACTGGAACCTATGGTACATTAACAATCGGCGCTGATGGCTCTTATACATATACTGCAGATCAAGCGGCAGCGGATGCATTAGATGCAAGTGATACAGCTACAGATGTATTTACGTATACTCTTTCTGATGGTTCAGCAACAGATACGGCAACATTAACTATAACTGTAACAGGTATCAATGACGATCCAGTAGCTGTAAATGACACTGATGCTGTAAATGAAGATGCAACAATTACAAAAACAGGATCAGAGGACGATGTATTAAATGATGATACAGATGCTGATGATTCATCATCCCTAACCATCACGCAAATTAAGAAAGATGGTGGATCAAATTCAGCCGTTTCTTCCAGCACAACTTATAGTAATGGCACGTCTGTAACAGGAACTTATGGTACATTAACTATAGGCGCTGATGGTTCCTATACATATGTTGCCGATCAATCAGCTGCAGACGATTTGGATGCAGGTGATACTGAAACAGATGTTTTTGTTTATACCGTAAGTGATGGAACTTCTACTCAAACAGCAAATTTAACTATTACAGTAACTGGAGTAAATGATACACCTACTGCAGTCGATGATACCGATGCTGTTAATGAAGACGCTACAATTACTAAAACTGGATCGCAAGATGATGTTTTAAATGATGATACTGATGCTGACGACTCAGCTTCTCTTAATGTGTCAGCAATCCAACCAAGTGGAGGATCTAGTTCAACAGTTTCTTCTGGCACAACTTATAGCAATGGTACCTCTGTCACAGGTACTTATGGTACATTAACAATTGGTGCTAATGGTTCTTATACGTACGTTGCTGATCAAGCAGCCGCAGATGCACTAGATGCAAGTGATACAGCCACTGATGTATTTACGTATACTTTGTCTGATGGCACAGCAACAGACACAGCAACTCTAACTATTACAGTAACTGGTTTAAATGATACACCTGTTGCAGTCGATGATACTGATAGTGTTAATGAAGATGCAACTGTTACAAAAACAAGTTCTGAAGATGATGTTTTAAATGATGATACTGATGCGGACGATTCATCTTCTGTCACTGTAACACAAATCAAAAAGGATGGCGGATCTAATTCTGCTGTTTCCGCAGGCAGTTCCTATAATAGTAGTGGCACTTCAGTAACCGGTACTTATGGTACCTTAACTATAGGTGCCGATGGATCGTATACCTATGTTGCTGATCAATCTGCAGCTGATGATTTAGATGCTGGAGATCAAGTAACAGACGTGTTCACTTACACGGTTTCTGATGGTTCAGTTACAGATACTGCAAATATAACAATCACTGTAACAGGGGTAAATGACACACCTTCTGCAACTAATGATACTGATAGCGTTAATGAAGATGAAACTGTTACTAAAACAGGTGCGCAAGATGATTTATTAAATGATGATTCAGATGCAGATGATAGTGCTAGTTTATCTGTAACAAATATATCTCACACTAATGGAAATACAGGTACTGTTGCATCAAGTTCAACTTATGCAAGTAACGGTACACAAATTGTTGGAACTTACGGAACATTAACAGTTGGAGCTGATGGGTCTTATACGTACACTGCTGATCAAGATGCTGCAGATAGTATTGCTGATGGTTCAAGTGAAACAGATGTTTTCACTTATACTCTTTCAGATGGTTCAGCGACAGATACAGCTACAATAACTATTACTGTTAGTGGGGCAGATAATGAAGTTGCCGGCGTCAATGACACTGGAGCTGTTGATGATGACAGCACATTAAGTGTTGGAAATCAAAGCGCTGGTGTTCTATCGAATGACACAGATAATGGAAGTGCTGCATTATCTGTAGGAGAAGCTTCAGTCAGTGCAATTCGAACAGGTAGAGAAAATGCAAGCGGCACTGATGGTACGATTGGATCAGAGCTTGTTGGAACTTACGGATCACTTACGCTTAACTCAGATGGTACATATGATTATACCGCTAATACTGATGCCGCCGAAGCACTTGCACCAACACAGACGGCAGTCGATTACTTTACTTATACTATTTCTGATGGAACGAGTACCGATAAAGCTGAATTACAAATAACTGTTACAGGTATAAATGATGCGCCAACATCTTCTACACCCGCAACTATATTCGCAACAGAAAATCAATCAGTAACTATTCAGACAAAAACCTTCTTTAGTGATCCAGATCCAAGTTCTAATTCTTACGGTCAATTAACTTACTCAGTGAGCGGTTTACCTGCTGGATTAAGTATTAATTCTAATGGTAAAGTTACAGGTATTGTTACCCAAGGTACTTATACATTTACTGTAACAGCTACTGATGGTGGTAATCTGTCTACACAGCAAACATTCACTCTAGAAGTGGCTAAAAGTAATGACGTTGATGCAGTTCCGGAAAAACTTAAAATTAATAAGAAAAATATTGAGAAAAAAGTAAAGAATAAAACTGTTGTATTTAAAGAAAGATCAGTTGTAGAAGTTGCTAACCTTGAAGTTGCAAAAGATTATTCATTCAATGGAGGAATGCGTGTAGTTGATGTAGCAGTTGAAGATTTAAGCAATAACAATACTGATGATCCTACACCAATGAGTAAAAGCTTTCTTAATGAAGGGACTATTTTAGGTTTTGCTATCGGTGATGATTACAAAATTAATGTTAAGCAATATACTGCAACAATGGAAAATGGTTCTGCTGTTCCTGATTGGGTAAAAGTAGATCCAAAAACTGGTCAAACTCTAGTTCAGTTTCCAGACAATATATATTCAATTGATATAAAAATTATTGCAATTGATAAAGATAATACAACAAGAGAAATAGATCTTACTCTTGATCAGTCGTCAATAAAGCCAGATAAAAGTCTGAAAAGAAGTTTAGAAAACTTTATTGATAGAAGTTCCACTTTAAAATCAGAGGTATTTATTGATAATAATGGAAAGATACAATTAAATGCCCTCAATAAAAATCAAATTGATTTAAATAGAACAGCTAATCTTAATAACAGTGAAATCGTAGATATTGAGAACAATTTTAATAACAATTCTACTTTATCCACTTTAAAATTAGCATCCATTGATAAAAATTTAGATAAAATTACAGTTAAAATAGCTGATGATAAAAAAAATCAAGTTGTAAAGTATTCATTAAGTATACCTGAACAAGGATTGACTTTGGATAATCAAATACCAAATTGGCTAAAGATTAATGCTGAAACAGGTGAAATAGAAGCAACTCCTCCACAAGGTTTAGATAATATTAAATTACAAATTATTGCTGAAGATGAAGATGGTACTTTAAGAACTTTAGAAGTAGATTTAGATTTATCGTCTAATGATCAATCAAAATTACCTAGCAAAACTGCAATAGATAATGAATTAGAAAAGTTTGCTTCTCTACAGGACCAAATTCATGCTAAATATAATGATTATGAAAATTACGGAGATAAAATTGTTAAAATTGCTAGCTAGTTTTGTTTTAATATTATCTTTATTCACTAACAATGCTTTTGCTGAAGAAAGGGAATCACGTGCATTAGTTGTAGCATCTCAACAAGCAGTTCTATCAAGTGAATTAGCTGCAAAAATTGAAAGCATTCCAGTTAAAGAAATGCAACGTTTTAAAAAGGGTGATCTCTTAATTCAATTTGATTGTAGTTTATATGAAGCACAAAAAGATGTTGTAAGTGCAAATGCGAATAGCGCTTTAATTAAAGTGGAAAGTGATGAGCAAATGTTTCAAATGCGTACAATAGGTAAATATGACCTTGAGCTTTCTAAATCAGAATATGAAAAAGCAAAAGCGGAATTATTGATTGCTGAACTAAATTTAAAAAGATGTAAGATTTCTGCACCATTTGATGGAGCGGTAGAAGAAATTTTAGTCAATACATTTGAAACTATTCAACCTCAAGTTGAGTTAATGAAAATAATTCAAACAGATGTTTTAGAATTAGAAATGGTTGTATCAAGTGAATGGATTTCATGGCTCACTATTGGACATCCAATTGTGGTTTATATTGATGAAATTCAAAAAGAATTTAATGCTACTGTAAGTGGTATAGGTGCAAATGTTGATCCGGTAAGTCAAACAATACAGTTAAAAGGTACAATTACCGACGCTAGTCCTGCTCTTCTTGCTGGAATGAGTGGTCGAGTTTTATTTTGAGCGAAGACAAATTAACTAGTCTTTCTCGTATTTTTTCATTTGAAAAAAAATTACGTGAAGCCAAGAATATGGTTGAGCTTCGTTATATCATAACAAATGAATTAAGAACAATTAGTCCATATGTATTTGCTTTTTTTGGAGAATGGAAAGGCAAAAATAAATTCAAAATAGAGACTATATCTGATGTCACTGTTGTTGAAAGAACATCTCCAACAGTTTCTTTAATTCAGAAATTAATGAGAAAAAAAATAAGTGACACTTCTTATGAAGTGCACAATTTTACATCTGACTCAAAAACCCTATCACCAGCAAAAGGAGAAAAACCATTGCCTTCTAATTTTCTATGGGTCCCATGTTTCTCAGTTCAAAAAGGACCTGAAGCAGCAATGTTACTATGTCGTGAAAACGAATGGAATGATGAAGAAATAGAATTTATAAAACATCTAAGTTCGACAATAGGGCACGCTTTTGGCTCTCTCTCAAAAAATAATAGTTTTATTGGCTTTAAATTTTTGCGTAATTCATTTTTACAATCTGCTATTTTTTTAGCCCTAATTGCAAGTATGTTTATACCTGTTGAGCTATCAACTATTGGAAAAATAGAAATAATCCCTAAAGAACCAAACTATATTAATTCACCCTTAAACGCTGTAGTCCAAAAAGTTTTAATTGAAAATAATGAAGCAATTGAAATTAATCAACCAATTATACAACTTGAAAAAACACAGTTACAAAATGATTATGAATTATCAATACAAGAATTAAGAATAATTGAGACTGAGTTATTACAGGCTCAACAGTCTTCTTTTAATAGTTCGGAAGATAAAGCAATGCTGGCAAGACTCCAAGGGCAAATCAAATTAGCCAAGGAAAAAACTATTTATCAAAAGATTTTACTTGATAAAACTTTGGTGGTTTCAATTACGAATGGTGTGGCTATTTTAAAAAATAAATCTCTCATTATTGGTAAGCCTTTTCAAATTGGTGAGACAATAATGACGATAGCTGATCCAAATAAAATTTTAGTAGAGATTATGGTTCCTGTAAAGGACTCCATTTCCATTAAAAGAGATGCAAGAGTGAATATCTATTTAGATTCAGATCCACTTAATGTTTTACAAGCAAAAGTAATGAAATTTTCTTATGAACCAGAAATGACATCGCAAAATATATTAGCTTACCGTGTTACAGCTAAACTTATTGAAGATAATATTTATCCAAGAATTGGATTAAGAGGGTCAGCAAAAATTTATGGTGACGAAGTTAGACTCTATTTTTATCTTTTTCGAAAACCAATTATTTTCCTCCGACAAACATTTGGATTATAAATGTTAACACCATCTATTCGAGAAGATTTACAATTATTTGAAGGTACACCATTGGAAGACGGCTCTCCAACTTGGTTACTATTTGATACTTTAACAAATAAATATTTTACAATAGGATTAAATGCATTCCGATTACTCAATTATTGGAATGCCGATGTCGATACTAAAACTTTTATAAAAAATGTTGAACAAAAAGGGGTTAATCTAAATGAAGAGGAATTGAATGATTTTATTTCTTTTTTAAGAGTTAATGATCTTGTTTCCCATCATAATGCTGAAGATACAAAATTCTTAATTGAAAAATATAAAAATCAGAAAAAACATTTCATTTTATCAATAATTCATAATTACTTATTCTTTAAAATCCCTCTATTAAAACCAGATACTTTTTTAGATAGCACTTTAACGTTTGCGAAAATAATTGGTTCAAAATTAGTTCGTTATGTTGTCTATGTTTTAGGTTTTATAGGTATTTATTTTGTAATTCAAAATTGGGATCAATTTATAAATACTTTTCTTTATTTTTTTAATTGGAACGGATTTATATTTTATGCTTTTTCACTTGTATTAGTAAAAGCAATTCATGAATTTGGTCATGCATATGTTGCTAAGAACTATGGATGTAATGTCAATTCTATGGGCATTGCATTTCTTGTCTTTTTTCCTTTTTTATATACGGATAACACTAATGCTTGGAGACTGAGAGATTATAGTAACAGATTACGTATTAATTTTGCGGGTATTTCAACAGAATTACACCTTGCATTATTGGCAACTTTTCTTTGGTCTATTTTAGAGCCAGGCACATTAAAAAGTATAGCATTTTTTATTGCAACTACAAGCTGGGTTTCTTCTTTATTGATAAACATAAGCCCTTTTATGAGGTTTGATGGATATTATGTTTTGGCTGATTTTTTAAGAGTAGAAAATTTACAACCACGTGCTTTTTCACTTGCTAAATGGAAATTAAGACAAATTATTTTTGGCGTTAATCACGAACAACCAGAGAAAATGAATGCTAATAAAATAAATTTTTTAATTTTTTATGCTTGGTCTACATGGATATACCGTTTCTTTTTATTTATTGGGATCGCAATATTAGTTTACCATTACACATTTAAAGTATTAGGAATTATTTTATTTGTTGTAGAAATAATCTGGTTTATTTGTCTGCCTATTTATAGAGAAATGGCTTTATGGTGGAAAATGCGCAGCGATATTGGACTCTCTTTTAATTTTATTAGAAGTATATTGTTTATTTCAGTTTTATTTTTCCTATTCTTTTATCCTTGGAAAAATTATCAAAAAATTCCAGCTATTCTTCAATCAGAAAATTTTATTTCAATATATGCTCCTGAAGAAGCGCAAATAAAAAGAGTGCATATTGAGGAAGGGGGAATAGTTCGGGAAAATCAACTCCTTATTGAGCTAATTTCACCTTCACTAGACTATAAAATTAATCAAACAATTGGAAAACTTGAATTAGCTGATTTACAAATTAATAATGCATTACAAAGTAAAATAAATAGAGAGCAATTATTATCACTTCGAAGTAAAAAAAATAAACTAGAAACTGAAATCTTAAATTACAATAGACTAAAATTATCTTTAAATATTAGAGCGCCCTTTAATGCTGAAATTACTTTTTTAGAAAAGCTTAAGAAAGACCAATGGGTTAATCAGGAAGATCCTTTGCTATCTCTTGTTGATAAAGATACGCAAATAATTTATGCCTTTATTTCTGAAAAAAATATTGCAAAAATAGATCAGACGAAAGATTTATTTTTTATTAGTTCACATATAAATAGTCCAAAAATTCCATTATCAATTAAATCAATAAGTAAATCACCAGTAAATAACTTTAATCTTTTTCCAATTGTAACATCATTGTATAGCGGACCTATTGCTGCAAGAGAAAATTCTGGTTCAGATATTATATCTGAACAAGCCTATTTCCTAGTAAGTATGGAATTAGTAGAGGATATTACCAAAGTAGATCAGAAAATGTTAGGTTCAGTGAATATAGCTATTTATCCAACAAGTTTTGCAGAACGAATTTATAAGTATGTTTATGCTGTCTTAATTAGAGAATTAAGTTTTTGATAATTAATTATTATAATTTACACTAATTATTTTAAAAAGAGTAACCTGTCCTTGAAAATAGTTGGTTTGAATTAATTCTCATAATATAAATGGCCTGATGATTAATCAAAAATAGTTTTTTAAAGTAATAAAAGAATGATAATGAATAAAAGTGAAAAAAAATTTGTATGTCAAAATTTATAAGTGTAGTTAAATTTAAAGTTACGACTGGGAAGGAAGATGACTTTATTAATTCAATGAAAAATTTTCATTTGCCTGATGGTTTAATTTATAGAAAATTAATTAAAATAGGTGAATATTCATATTGTAGCATAATTGAATGGGCAAATGAGGAAGCTTTGGAAAATGCAAGACCTCAAATGATTGCTTTTCTTGATACAATTAGAAATATGTTAATAGAGTTTAGTCAAGATTTAGGTATTACAGATCCAGCATCCGGTCCTGTAGTAATTGATCAAAGCGGCTTAGTAGCAGAACCTGGAAAAACTATTTCTGGGAAGTTAAAAGTATAAACTTTAAAATTTTATCCATAAACTTTTCTTTAAATGATAAACAATAAAAATATGGATAAAAAAATTTTAGTCTTTTCAAATGGTGAAAAAATTGGAGATGGAATAATTAAATTACAACTTCTACACGAAATTAAATCAAGACTTCCAGGTTATAAATTATATTGGCTAACCAATAAGGGAAAAACTGTTTATTCTAGCACTCTCAAATTCATCGCACGTAATTATATTGATGAGATACTTGATCAAGGAGACCTTAGTCCATTTTTTTGGAATAAAATATCTAAAAGATATAAATTGGAAAATGAAGCTTTTGATTATATTTTAGATACACAAAAATCTGTCATTAGAACTGTAGCATTAAAAAGAATTAAACATAAAAATTTTATTTCTGGTTCAGCTAATGGATTCTTTTCAACTAAAAAAATCAAAGATTTTAAAAAAAATCAATATTATCTAAAATATATTTTAGATTTATTAGATTTAATAGTTGCTAAAAATTCAAAAAGTGATTTTGAAATTCCTATTAGTAAAGATCTTGAAAAATTAATTAGTGATAGTTTGCCAAATGATAAAAGTTGTGTAGGTATTGCACCTGGTGCAGGTGAAAAAAATAAGATTTGGTCTTTAGAGAACTACATCGATCTATGCAACTATTTTGAAAGAAACAATAAGACTATAGTTTTTTTTATTGGACCTGATGAATTATATTTAAAAGAAAAATTAAGAACTCTTTATCCTCACTCCATATTTATTGAGGATCATATTACTGGATATCAAAATATAGAAATTATTATGGCTACAACTAAATATTTACAATTGGCTATTTCGAACGATAGCGGGGTTAGTCATATGTTATCAACTGGATATTGCCCATTAATTAAACTTTTTGGCCCCAAAGACTCTACAAAATTTACTCCTGATAATCCAAATCTATTTTCTATATCTTCAAGTGATTTTAACTCAAAAAATATCAACAAAATACCTGTCTCTAGAGTGATCGCAGAAGTAGAAAAAGTTCTGATTTAAAATTTCATATATTAGAAGGTAGACAAGTATATTTTACATCATTACTTGTTTTATTTTATATGTTCAAATTTGATAAGCTTGTATTTGGAGATGCTGGGTGGGGCGATGAATTTCTTATAGCAACACTTATGACGCTACTGGTAAGTATTTTATCAATGGGGCTAGGTCTTTTTTTAGCAATTATTACAGTTTGGGCAAAAATAATTCAAAACAGAATAACTAGATTTATAGCAAACTTTTATACAACAGTAATTAGAGGTGTTCCTGAATTATTAGTTATCTATTTAATATTCTTTGGCGGTAATGCTGTAGTTATGAGTATAGCTAAAGTGTTTGGTTATAATAAGTATATAGAATTGAATGCACTTACAATTGCAACAATAGCTATTGCCGTAATATCAGCAACATACTCTAGTGAAGTTTTAAGAGCTGCTTATTTATCTATATCTAAAGGTCAGTTAGAAGCTGCAAAAGCACTTGGCTTGAATAAGTTTAGTATTTTTTTAAAAGTAATCTCACCTCAAGTAATTAGGCACGCGCTTCCAGGAATTGGGAATGTTTGGCAGATTACTCTTAAAGATACTTCCTTAATTTCTGTAACTGGTTTGGTTGAAATTATGCGACAAACTAGAATATCTTCTAATGTTGAACATTCACCATTAACTTTCTTAGTTACTGCAGCAATTTTATATCTATGCTTAACTACTATTTCAGGAAGAGTTTTTAAGTCATTAGAAAATAATTATTCTAAAGGATTTACAGTATGATTGAATTTATTCATAATATTCAAAATTCTTTAATTTACAAAAATTTTTTTTTGGTTTTGTCAGGGTTAGATAATACTCTTTTATTACTATTAATTTCATTACCAATAGGTTTTATTTTAGCATTATTATTTGCTTTAGGAAGGGTCTCTAAAATTACATTTTTATCAAGAACAATTGCGAGTTATATTTTTGTAATTAGAGGAACCCCTCTACTTGTTCAAATATATTTAATTTATTTTGGCTTAGGTTCGGTAAAATTTATCAGAGAAAGTTTTTTATGGTATGCATTGAAAGAACCTTTTTGGTGCGGGGTAATAGCACTCACTATTAACACTGTAGCATATGGAGCAGAAATTTTTAGAGGAGGTATCCAATCAATTGAGAAAAGTCAGGTTGAATCTGGTTTATCACTAGGATTTGGAAAATTTTTACTTTTAAGAAAAATTATACTACCTATAGCTATAAGAAAAGTTTTACCATCTTACGGTAATGAATTAATACTAATGGTTAAAGCAACCTCTTTAGTTAGTCTTACAACCTACATGGAAATGACAGGTATTGCGAGAAAGATTATGGCTAAAACGTTTGCGCCAGTAGAAGCTTTTATTGCTGCAGGTATACTTTATCTATTTTTAAATTTTTTAATGGTACAATTCGTTAAATATTTAGAATGGAAATATAATCCGCACTTGAGATTAAATAATTAATTTCTAAACTTTTTGTGACATGCTCCACAATTTGCTGCCATTACTTTAAAAGCATCATTTAGCATTTCACTATCCTCTAATTCAGCGCTAAGTGAAATCATTTCAATATCACTAACAAACTTATCATTTAATTCATTAAAAGTTTCTCTATCATTCCATATTTCTTCACTAGCTCCTTTGTGCTGACTGCCTTCAGGATAGTGATCTTTAAATTCTGTTGCAGCATGTAACAATGTTTCGTTTAATTCAAGAATTGCTTCATAATCATTAGTTTTTAATAATCTAAATATTTGAGATGAAGTACTTTTAACCTTTTGCATTAAAGCCATTCTATTATTTACTATTTCTTCAAGAGATTTATCTTCTAAGGTTACTTTATGACCCATCAATATAGTCGGTGTAATTAAGGATAGTATTATTAGTATAATTTTAAAGCGTGTAATCATTTTCCTTTAATGCTGTTGAAAGATAATTATACCCAATTATAGCATATTCAAGAGGATTAGCTTTTTTAGGGTCTTGTTCAGCTTCAATTATAAGCCATTCTTGATATTTTTCTTCAAATAATATTTTAATTAATGGTCTATAGTCGATACATCCATCACCTGGGACAGTGAAAACACCATTTAAAAAAGACTCTCTAAAACTCAAGTCATCCTTTATTGATTTTAGAAAAACATCTTTTCTAATATCTTTACAATGAACATGGTTAATTCGAGAAATATAATTTTTTAATACTCTTTCATAATTTGCTTCAGCAAACATCAAGTGTCCAGTATCATAAAGCAAAAATGTATTTTGATTTGTCATATCCATAAATCGATCTACATCTTCCTCAGATTGTATAATAGTTCCCATATGCTCATGATATGACATTGGCATTCCTTCATCCATAAGCATATTTGATAATTCACTAATTTTTTTGCAATAGCTATTCCACTCATCTTTTTCAAGTTTTGGTCTTTTACTAAGAGGTTTTGATTGATCTCCTTGGATTGATCCAGACACATCAGCAAAAACAAAAACATCTGCATTTATTAACTTTAATAAATTTAAATGATCTTGAAGTGCTAACCATTCTTCTTTAGCACTTCTTTTTCTTAGTAATGCACCATACCAACCACCTGGCATTTTTAAATTAAATTTTTCTAAAAGAAATTTAGTTATTCCTGGGTTTCTTGGAAATTTTCCACCTAATTCAATACCTGTAAATCCAGATGTGCTTGCATCCTCTAAACATTTCTCTATAGGAGTATCTCCTCCCAGCTCTGGCATATCATCATTACTCCAAGCAATTGGCGCAATGCCAAGTTTAATTTTCATGAAGTTTTACATATTTCATGATAGATGAAAAATAAAGACAAATATGAACATATTAATAGTTGATGGAAATGAAAAAGAAGCCTCAGATCGATATACGAAATTGGGAATGGATACTCAATATCAAGTATACGAAAAAATTTTGAAAAAATATTCTAATTCAAAAATAAATGTAACCACAATTCATCCTGCTATACATGATAATTATCTTCCTTTAGGCATAAGTCTTGATGATTTCGAAGCAGTTGCTTGGACAGGAAGCTTGCTTAATATATATAACATGACAAAATCCATAACTAATCAAATAGACTTAGCTAAAGAGTTATTTAACAAAAAGAATAGAATATTTGGAAGTTGTTGGGGGCTTCAAGTTTTAGTTACTGCGGCTGGAGGAAAAGTAAGAAAAAACCCAAATGGACTCGAAGCAGTTTTAGCTAAAAATATCACATTAAATCAAGATGGTGAAATTCACCCTATGTACAAGAATAAAAAAAAATCATTTAATGCACTTTGTTGGCATTATGATGAAGTAGAAAATCTTCCAAAAGAAACTAAAGTTCTAGCTTCAAATAAGATCAGTAAATTTCAATCTATAAGCTTTGAAGTAAATCATTCAAGTGTTTGGGCAGTACAATACCATCCAGAATTTAATTCAAAATGGATGGCTGGACTTATGGAAATGAGAAAAGATATTTTGTTGGAAGAAAAAGTATATGAAAATTTATCAGAATTCGAAAAGGAAAAGTTGATTTTACAAAACCCTGA
Source organism: uncultured Alphaproteobacteria bacterium (assembly GCA_902605135.1). Taxonomy (GTDB): domain Bacteria; phylum Pseudomonadota; class Alphaproteobacteria; order HIMB59; genus CACPNW01. The sequence goes on along the minus strand of CACLBK010000024.1, from coordinate 5,561 downwards.
TAATCTCGAACAAAAAGAATTACAAATATATGATGATATAGTTGATGAAGAAATCCATTCTTTAGAAATTTCAAATTGGTTAAATCTTAATAAAAATTATTGACTACATTAATAATTGATTTCCACTTACTAATACTTGAAGTTGAAATGGATTTGCTAATATTTGACTTAACTGTTTTATCTTTTTTCCAAAGTTTACTTATTTGGCTTGTATTTTTTAAATATCCAGATTGAATTGCTGCAAGATATGCTGCACCAAGAGAGGTAGTTTCTATATTATTTGGTCTAATAATCTTTATTTGAGAGATATTTGCCAGACTTTGAAGAAAACTATTATTTTTAACCATACCTCCATCAACTCGAATCTCACTAATCTTTGTCTTAGAATCTTTTTCCATACACTCAATTAATTCATAAGTTTGATAAGATAGGCTATCCAAAGTTGCTTTGATGATATCTTCTTTAGAAGTGTTTCTAGTTATACCAAAAAATGTTCCTCTCGCATTAGGGTTCCAATATGGGGCGCCTAGGCCAGTTAAAGCTGGAACAAAAAATAAATTTTCATCTTTATTGGCTTTTTTATAAAGTTTATCTGTCTCACTAGAATTTTTTATAAATTTTAAATTATCACGAAGCCATTGTATGGCAGAGCCTGCAACAAAAATACTTCCTTCATAGCAAAACATTTTTTTACCATTTATTTTAAAAGCAACAGTTGTTAGTAATCTATTCCTAGATAATTTAAATTTTTCTCCAATATTCATAAGAAGAAAACAACCTGTACCATACGTACTTTTTGATTGCCCTTTTTTAAAACACGCTTGACCAATTGTTGCTGATTGTTGATCTCCAGCCATGCCACCAATAGGTATTTCATCGCCAAATAATTTAGTAGAGCCAAAATCATATGCATTTTCAACTACAGTTGGTAAGATATTTTTTGGAATATTGAATATTTTTAAAATTTTGTCAGACCACTTCTCTTTTTGAGAATCAAAAATCATAGTTCTTGAGGCATTTGATATATCTGTTAGGTGAGATTTTCCTTTGGTTAAATTCCATAATAGCCAAGTGTCTATTGTTCCAAAAAGTAAATTATTATTCTTTAAATTCTTATTTACTTCCTTAACGTTATCAATAATCCATTTAATTTTAGTTGCAGAAAAATAAGGATCAAGTTCTAAGCCAGTTATTTGTTGAATTTTTTTATCAATCCCTTTTCTTTTTAACTTTTCACAAAGATTAGCTGTTCTTCTATCTTGCCAGACTATTGCTCTATAAATCGGTTTCCCAGTTTTTTTATTCCATAAAACTGTTGTTTCTCGTTGATTGGTAATTCCAATTGAAATTATATTTTTTGAATTTAAATTATTTTTTTTTAATATTTTTGATATTAAACTTCTAACATCATCCCAAATTTCTTTTGCATTATGTTCTACCCATCCTTCATTGGGAAAATATTGTTTAAATTCTTTTTGGACAATATCAAAAATTTCAAATTTTTTATTATACAGTACAATTCTTGAACTTGTTGTTCCTTGATCAATGACTAAGAAGTATTTATTCATATATTAGACATCTAAATTTTTAATGAAGTTAGCATTATTTTGAATAAATTTAAAACGTAACTCTGCTTGTTTTCCCATTAAGGTTTCAAATAAACTTTCAGTATTCTTCATATCTTTCTTCGCTTTTTCAGAGTTAATCAATATCAGTTTTCTTTTGGTTTGATCCATTGTTGTGTCTTTTAATTGATCTGCAGGCATTTCACCCAATCCTTTAAATCTTGTGATATTATAATTGTCAGACTTAAATTCTTTTTCAATCAATTTATCTTTCTCTTTTTCGTCATATGCGTAAAAAGATTTATTTTTGTTATAAATTTTAAATAGAGGAGGCATTGCCAGATACAGTTTATTTTCATCAATTAAACTTTTCATGTATTTGTAAAAAAAAGTAATAAGTAGAGTTGTTATATGTGAACCATCTACGTCCGCATCAGTCATTAGAATTATTTTCTCATATCGAAGTTTTGAAATTTCAAAATTTTTTCCGATTCCACATCCTAAAGACTGAATAAGGTTTTGTATTTCATTATTATCAGCAATTTTAGATAACCCAACATTATACACATTTAATATTTTTCCTCTTAAAGGAAGTATTGCTTGCAATTCTCTATTTCTTGCTTGTTTTGCAGATCCTCCAGCACTATCACCTTCAACAATAAATATCTCAGAATCTTTTATTGATTTACTTGAGCAATCCACCAACTTGCCTGGAAGACGATTTCTTTCTTTAATACTTTTTCTATCTAACTCTTTAATTTTTGATAAATCTGTTCTCTGAAGAGCTCTTTCAATTAAATTATCTAAAAGTATTTTTGAATTTTTTTTATTAGCATTTAACCATAATAAAAATTCTTGTTGTGTCTTTGTTTCAATTTCTCTTTGTAAATTTGGCATTATTATTCTTTTTTTAGTTTGTCCTTCAAAACTTGGATCATTTATAAAGATAGAAATAATAACGTTAGAGTAATCAAAAATATCATTGTGATTGATATTACTTATTTTTGAGAATTGATTTTTTTGGCCATAAAGTTTTAGAGCTTTTAAAATTCCATTACGAATACCATTTTCATGAGAGCCACCATCTGGTGTTTCAATAGTGTTACAATATGACATTAAACTTGAAGTTTCATTAGTATTAAATGAAATTAATGTTTCAAAATTTTCATTATCTTTAATTTTTGATTTTAGTAAAAAATTTTTTTCAAATAATTTAGAGTTATTTGCGTATTCTAATTGAAAGTAATCTTCAATCCCCTTTTTATAAAAAAAACTTTCATTGTTAGGGGTATTATCTTTGATTAATTCTTTATCAATTTCAAAGTTTATAGTTGTCCCTCCAACTAATACTGATTTCATATTGATAAAATTGTATAATTTTTTTGGAACAAATAGTGTATCTTCAAATATACTTTCATCTGGGATAAAAGAAATTTCTGTACCTTTTAATTTCTTACTGCATTTTTCAATTTTTATTTTTGTTTTAACCTTTCCTTTTGAATAATTTTGTTGATAAACTTTTCCATCTTTGAAGACTTGAACTTTTAATAAAGAGCTTAATGCATTTACAACAGAAATCCCAACCCCGTGCAATCCTCCAGAAGTTTTGTACGCATTACTATTAAATTTTCCACCCGCATGAAGTGTAGTTAAAACTACTTCGAGAGCTCTTTTATTTTTATATTTTGGATGAAAATCAATAGGAATGCCTCTTCCATTATCTTTGATTTTGATTGTGCCATCTTTTTTATATTGAAAACTTATATCAGATGCATGGCCTGCTAAAACTTCATCTATGCTATTATCGAGTACTTCGTTAACTAAATGATGAAGACCATCTTGGTTTGTGCTTCCAATGTACATCCCTGGTCTTTTGCGAACAGGCTCAAGACCTTCAAGTACTTCAATATCTTTAGCATTATAGGTAGATTTTTTAGCCACAGACAATTCTTATCAAAAGTGTTGTACTAAAAATATAAAAAAAACCGCCCTAAGGCGGTTTTCTTAAAAAAGATAAATTATATTTTCTACACGTCGTAGTATAATTTAAATTCATGTGGATGAGGTCTTATATTTATAGGATCAACCTCACTGTCTTTTTTGTAGCTAATATAAGTTTCAATAACATCTTTAGTGAATACATCACCCTCTAATAAAAATTCATGATCTTTTTCAAGAGCTTCAAGAGACTCAGCTAATGATCCAGGTGTAGATTGAATTTTAGATAAAACTTCATCACTTGCAGCGTAAAGATTTATATCTGTTGGATCACCGGGATCAATCTTATTTTTAATTCCATCTAATCCTGCCATTAACATAGCTGAAAATGCTAAGTAGGGGTTTGCACTAGGGTCAGGACATCTAAATTCCATTCTTTTTGCTTTAGGGCTTTGAGAATAAGCAGGAATCCTTACTGATGCAGTTCTATTTCTTTGAGAGTAAACAATGTTCACTGGAGCTTCAAATCCAGGTACCAGTCTTTTATAAGAATTGGTAGTAGGAGCACAAAAAGCTAAAAGAGCAGGAGCGTGTTTAAGTATACCTCCAATATAATTTAGAGCTAAATCACTTAGGTTGGCATAGTTGCCTTCTTTGTACATAAGTGTATCACCATCTTTCCACACACTTTGATGCACGTGCATCCCTGAACCATTATCTTCAAATAAAGGTTTAGGCATAAATGTAGCAGTCATTCCATGTTGTCTAGCAACATTTTTAACAACATACTTATATTTCATCATATCATCAGCCATTTTCAACAAAGGTGAAAACTCTAAATCAATTTCACATTGCCCACCTGTTGCAACCTCATGGTGATGTGCCTCAACAGTTAAACCAATGTCTTGCATCGTCATTACCATTTCTGTTCTAACATCTTGAAGTGTATCAACTGGAGGTAAAGGGAAATAACCTTCCTTATGTCTAGGTTTATGACCTAAGTTTGGATTTTCATCTGTTCCACTATTCCATGTACCCTCAACTGAATCAACTTCATGAAAGGCAAAGTTAGAACCCGAGTCAAACTGAACATTATTGAAAACAAAAAATTCTGCTTCTGGACCAAAAAAAGCAGTATCTCCAATTCCAGAAGATTTTAAATATGCCTCTGCTTTTTTAGCAATGTTTCTTGGATCTCTTGAATAATCTACTAAAGTTACTGGATCTTTAATATTACAATGTATAGCAATTGTCTTTTCAGAAAAGAATGGGTCGATGTAAGCTGTGCTTGCATCTGGTATCACTATCATGTCACTGTCTTGAATTTCTTGAAAACCTCTCACTGATGATCCATCAAAACCAAGTCCGTCTGAAAAAGTATCTTCATCTAAAAATTTAATTGGAATTGTAAAATGTTGTGTTGTGCCTGGTATATCAGTAAAGCGTATATCCGCCATTTTAATATCCATATCTTTAATTTCAGACATTAAATCTTTTGGAGTCGAGCTTTTTAATTTCATATCTATCTCCTTACTTCAACAAAAAGGTATGCTTTCCAGCTATACCTGGTTAAATCATGCTCTAGTTATGAAACCTGCTTTTAATGCGCGTTCCTTCAGCAAGTGGCTTACTTCCGACCTAAAAAAATAGGTTGAACGATTTATAACTTTTGCATGCGTTCCTTCGGCACAATGCCTACTTCCGACTCTAAATGAGTTGAACGATTATATAACAATTACTTGGTTTTAAATAAAAGTAAAGAAAAATTAGACAGCATCACTGTCTTTTTCCCCAGTTCTAATTCTTATTACCTGCTCAATATTGGACACAAATATCTTACCATCTCCAATTTTTCCAGAATATGCGCTAGATTTTATAGAATCTATAACTTCATCTACTTGATTATCCTCTACTATTACTTCTAATTTCATTTTTGCTAAAAATTCGTCATCATAAGTATCATTAGCATCCATTCCTCCAGTTGAACCTCTTTGTCTACCAAAACCCTTAACGTCTATCAACGTCATTCCAGATATTCCCAGTTCATGAAGTGCTTCT
>CACLBK010000023.1 GCA_902605135.1 uncultured Alphaproteobacteria bacterium | reverse complement strand
ATAGTAAAAATTCCATGACAGGCGCAAATGTTTTCTTTGATTATGATCAAGAAGGAAATGCAAGGTCTAGTATTGGAGTAGAACTTCGATCATCTACTTTTGAAGTATTAGGTAATTACTATTCTGGAATTAGTGGCGCAAAAACTGTTGGTAGTTTTACTGAAAGAACACTTGATGGATATGATATTAGTGTTGTTGGTCAAGTTCCTTATATTCCATGGGTTAATGTAGTCGGGAATTCTTATAATTGGGAAGCTGAAAAAAATTCTAAAGATTCTAAAGGTGAAAAATTTAGCTTAGAAATGGCCTTAACGCCAAATTTAATAGCCGAAGTGGGTTTTGATGATAATAATATTTCTGGAACCGATAATTTTGCAAAAATAACCTTTATCTATCCTCCAAGAGAAACACCTACTGCTTCAACAGAATTTGTAAGTGAAAAAGCTTTTGTTCAGTTTGATATGAGCACTGAATTATTAAGTATCGTTAGAAGAACTAATAAACAAATAATTGAGTCTGAAGGATCAGGTGTAGTAATGGCAAGGTCAAATTAATGAAAAATTTTCTAATAGTTTTTTGTTCATTTATATTAATTTCTTTTAAACTTTTTGGAGCTTCTGGTTCTGCAGATACTTACACTGTTACTATGCTAAAAGTAGAACTGTGTGGAGAAGTGACATGTTCTTCGACAACGGAAGTGGCTTCAGGTTCGCAGAGTGTTAATATTGCAAGCCTTTCAGCAGGTGCTGAGGCAGCAAAATTTGGATCAACATCTGGATTACCAATTGGACAAACTTTCAGTCATTTGAGAGTTACTCTTGATAGAACATTTACAATAAGTGGAACTGTTACTGATGGATCAAATGGAACATGTACTACTGATGGAAGTACAGAGGCTAATGCAACAACTATGCATGTAGGAACAAAAGATGATACGTCAGGTAAAACTAATACAACTTTTGAAATAGTTGATGCCGGTAATTATGGTTCTGGAAGCAATATTCAAATTGCCTATTCTAATCCAAGTTCAGCAGTGTCTATGAGCGTGGGTTCACCATCTGCTACTCAAATGCAATTAATTTACGCCTTAACTAGTAGTTATACAGTTGGCCTTGTATCTCCAAAAATAAAAGTATCATTTGATGTATCGACAGCAGTAGGTGGTGCAGTTGATGCAGGTGGAACTTGTAGAATGTGGCCGAATGAGCCAACAGTTAGTATTGCTTTAACTGACTAACTATCTTTAAATTTTATACTCAAAATTTTGTGTAGTTGGATTAATTTTAATTAATTTTGCACCATTACGAATATGATAGTGTGTTGCCACTGGAGTTAAAGGAGAAAGAGTAACGATACTTTCAAATTGGTCTTTTGATTTAATATATTTTTGTAATTCCTTCATTATTTTCTTTCCAGCACCTTTTTTGAAAGACCATACTGTATAAGCGATTGGAATAGAAGCTTCATCTTCCTTCACACTCATTAAATCCATTTCTTTAATCGTTGCAGGAATTTCATTTGTAAAAGCAAAACAGGCAATACCTTCAATATCATCCTTATATTTAAGGCCAAAAATTTTTCTGCCCTTTGACGTACGAAATTCGTTATCAAGTTCTGGACGCACCGGATCATCATCTGGGTTCACACTTTCTAGTTCAACTAGTTCTGTTTTTTTTATCCAACTAAAGAAATCAAATTCGTATTTGTATCTGCCAATTTTCATTTTAAATTAATTTGAGCTTTATAAGATTTTCAAAATAAAGATAGTGATTAATTTGATCCTTTAGACATTAGATAAATAGTTTATTATCAAATTTTACTAATATAAAATTTATTTTTAACATGTCCTCAAGATCATCGATCCAAAATATTTTTAAATTATCTATTCCTATTTTTTTTGCCAACTTAGTCATTCCGTTTGTAGCTATTGTTGATACAGGGTTAATGGGAAATTTAGACAATGCAAGTTACTTAGTTGCAACGAGTATTGCAGCAAGTGTTTTCTCCATTCTTTTTGGTAGTTTTGGTTTTTTGCGGTCCGGAACAGTTGGCTTGGTAGCACAAGCAGATGGATCAAATGATTATCAAGAGGTTGTAAATATTTTTCTCAGAAACATAGCTTTTGTCATAATAATTTCATTACTCTTAATACTTTTACAAAGTTATATCTTTCAGATTTCCTTATCAGTATTTGAATTATCATCAGACACGAAAAGGTATTTTAAAGATTATTTTAATCTTCGTATTTACTCCACTTTTGGTGAGCTTACTATTTTTGTTATTACTGGTTTATTCATTGGTCTTCAAAAAACAAAAACATCAAGCATTATTGTTGGTTTTTATTCAATTGCAAACATAATTTTTAGTTTAGTTTTTGTTTTATATTTTAATTTAAATGTTTTTGGTGTTGCTTTAGGAACACTTGTTGCTTCAACCCTTACGACAATTATTTTTTTATTTTATACTTTTCTTGCACTTAGTAAGATTACAAAATTAGAATTCAGTACAAACAAAATATTTGATCCAAAGAAAGTTAAAACTATTTTTAATATTAATCTTAATATATTTATTCGATCCCTTCTTCTTGCTTTTGCTTTCTTATATTTTACCTATCTTGGTAATTCCATTAGTGAAGAAACAGTAGCTGCAAATACAATTCTCCTTAATTTTATTATGTTATCAGCCTATGTTCTTGACGCGTACGCTTTTTCAACAGAAGGAATTGTTGGATATTCCATTGGATCAAAAAACCGACAGTTATTAAATGATGTGATAAAAAATTCCTTTATCTTAAGCACGGCAACAGGATTAATAATTTGTGCCATCTTTTTCTTGAGCAAAAATTATTACATTATTACAATGACAGACTTACCAAATATAAGAGAAATCAGCTTTTCTTATTCTTACTGGATTATTATTATTCCTTTTGCAGCTTCTTTTTGTTTTCAATTTGATGGTATCTTTGTTGGAGCCTCGCAAACAACTGAACTGCGAAATGCCATGATCGTCTCTGTTGCAATCTATATTGTTGTCTCTTTCTTTTTAATTGCAAGTTTTGGGAATACAGGATTATGGTTGTCTCTTTGCCTTTTCTTTATTGCAAGAGCTCTCACTCTGTTTGTCTATATGCCTAGAATTTATCGGCGTATCCAAGAATAAATCTATTAAATTTACTGGTTTGATTTTAAATTTTTTATCTGGGAAAAAATATCATCATTTTCTACAAATTCGCACAAACCCATGGGAAACATTTCTCTTGTTGTAAAGCCTCCCCCTGTCATTGCCCATACATCAACTCTCAGAGTATTTAATTCAATAGAGTAGACTCTATCTCTAATATTATTTTCATTTTGGAATATATTAATAAATGATAGATCTAAATCAGTTTCATAGAAATATTCGTTAATTGAAGTATTCTTGTTTAAATCTGTTTCAATTACTTTGACTCTATTAGAAGATATAAATTCAACTCCCCATAATAATTTAGGGCACAGCAATTGTTTATCTGTAAAATCTTTATTTGTTAAAGTTAAGGCTGGTAATGAAAAAAAATATGTAATTATAAAAATAAGCAAAACTTTATTCATATTATTTATAATTAATTATTCTTTAATTTTTTCCCAATTCTAAAAATACTAATTCAGTTTATCTTTACGGTAATTAGATCGTATTTCATCTAGCAGGATTGATTTAGATTTATCTTTCACATGCCAAAAATCCCAACCATTGCAACTTGGTAGTCCTTGTATCTTTGCTCCCATTTGATGAATAGAACCTGTTAAATCTTTTATTTTAAGTGTTCCATCAATACTGACTGTTGCTTTAAAACGTTCTTTTTTATCAGTTAAAACTGCCCCTGGTGGTATAATTCCTTGCTCGACTAATTCACCAAAAGGGACCTTTGGTAATTCTTTTCTGCTCTTTGCAATAGTCACAACTTCTTCTTTCAATACTTGTGTATTCTTTAATCGTTCTTTTGAAAGTTTAACGTAATCTTTATCCTTTTCTATGCCAATAAAGTTACGTTTTAATTTTTTGGCAACAACAGCTGTTGTTCCACTTCCTGAAAAGGGATCAAGAACAAGATCACCTTTGTTTGTAGAGGCTAATAGAATTCGGTAGAGCAGAGCTTCTGGTTTTTGTGTTGGGTGTGATCGTTGATTATTATCTTTTCGTAATCTCTCTTTACCTGAGCAAATTGGAATATACCAGTCACTACGCATTTGTTTTCCTTCATTTAATTCCTTGAGGTTTTGATAGTTGAATGTGTACTTTGCGTCTCTTGATGTTGTGCACCATAACAGTGTTTCATGCGCATTTGTAAAACGCGTACCACGAAAATTTGGCATAGGATTTGTTTTATGCCAAATAATATCATTTAAAATCCACAGACCCTCATCTTGAATTGTTGAACCTACACGTAAAATATTATGATAACTCCCTATGACCCAAAGCGCTCCACCTTTTTTTAAAACACGTTTACATTCACTAAGCCAAGCATTTGTAAATTGATCATATTCTTTATAAGTATTAAATTTATCCCAATCTTGTGTAACTGCTTCTACTGTTGTTTGATCTGGTCTGTATAATGTATCCTTTAATTGAAGATTATAGGGTGGATCAGCAAAAATAAGATCAACCGAATGATCTTTTAATTTTTTCATTTCCTTAATTGAATCACCTAAGATAATTTGATTTTTCTTCATAATTGATAAAAAGAATCTTTAAGCAGATATGGAATCAGGTCAATTGAGTTATCAACAAGGGGAATCTTTAGGTAGGGATAACCTTAAAATTTGGCTAAAAACATAAAAAAAGGGGTCCGAAGACCCCTAGAATAGCTCATCAAATGGGAGGAATGATGAAACATAACATATATATAATATTTGTCGCATCTTTTTGAAGCATAATAAAATAATAATTGTTATGCATTACTTGCATGGCTAGAATAATAATAATTATTTATTTAATAACGATTTAATAGGCTCAAAAGATTTTCGATGGAAGAGAGTTATTCCATGTTTATGAATTGCTTCAATGTGTTTTTTTGTTCCATAACCAGCATTACTTTTCCAATGATAATAATTAAACTTATTATCAAGAATATTCATTAGTCTATCACGGTGAACTTTTGCTATAATCGAAGCAGTTGCGATAGATAATGATTTTTTATCTCCTCCAATGATTGATTTTTCATTTTTATAATTTAATGAAAAATTTCCATCAATAATAAGATTGGGATCATTAATACTAAATTTATTTATCACTCTTTTCATTGATAATTTTGTTGCTTCCAAAATATTAATTTTATCTATTTCTTCCACACTTGCGTACCCCAAGTGATATTGAAGCTTATTCTCTTTTTGTAGTTTTTTAAAAAATAAAAATAATTTGTCTCTTTGTCTTGGTGTATGTTTTTTTGAATCAGTTATGGGAATTTCTGATTCTAAATTATCATAATGTAGATAATGACAACCACAACTAACGACAGGTCCTGCTAAGGGTCCACGTCCTACTTCATCTAGACCAATAACTGGTCCATCAATTGTTTTTTCAATTGAAAAATCAGCCACTATTTTTCATTTAGTCTTGGCATGATTTCAACAAAATTACAGGGCTTATGTCTAATATCTAATTGATACTGCAATATTTCATCCCATCCATCTTTGCATGCACCTGTAGACCCAGGTAAGCAAAAAACATACGTACTATTTATTAACGCGGCAACAGCTCGTGATTGAATTGCGGATGTACCAATTTTTTCAAAACTTACTTGTCTGAATAACTCGCCAAAACCATCTATATGTTTATTCGCAATTTCTTTTACAGCTTCTGGGGTGGTATCTCTTCCTGTCAAACCTGTACCACCAGTTGTTATGATACAATCTATTTTTTTTTCCTTCGACATTGCATTTAAAGTATCTTTTATTTTTGATACATCATCAGGAATGATTGTTCGTTTAATCATTTGATGACCTGCATCTATGATACGTTTTTCTAAAGTGTCTCCTGATGTATCATTTTCTTTTGTTCGTGAATCCGAGATTGTAACAACAGCAATATTAATTGGAACAAATTCTAGAGAAGTATCAATAGGCATGATCTATTAATAAAGTGGATCATTCCCATTTGCTAGCATTTTTAAAGAACGCATTTCTTTATTATTTTTATTTTGGTAAATCCAATATTTGGTTAAAATCTTTTCAATGAACCACCTTGTTTCTCTTGAAGGAATACTTTCCATAAAAAATAGTGAATCATCCATATAGTTTGTTTCATTCTTCCATTTTTGTAAATTTCCTGGACCACCATTATACGCTGTTGCAAGAAAAATAAGATTTCTTGATACTTGTTCAAGATCAAGAAGGTAGGTTAAATATTCCTGACCAACTTCTAAATTAATTTCAGGATTTTTAAGAATATTACTGTTACTTCTTTTGACATCTTTACTAGACGTAATAAACTTAGCTGTTGAAGGTAACACCTGCATCAACCCAATCGCGCCGTCTTTACTTTTTGCTGTAATATTGAACATGGATTCTTGATGCATAAAGGCATGCAGTAATTCTTTTTCTAATTTATAACCATCACGAGGTTTCCAAACACTTGTAGGATAATAGAGATAGGTTGGAACATCCATGCCAAACTGTTCTAGTTTATTGACAATTTTTAACTGCGTGTATGCCAAGTCAAAATTTTCAGCAATCTGTATGGATTCCTTTGCAACTTCACGATTAAGAATTGAATTAATATGAACAATTTCTTTTTCTAATTCATCTGCAAATCCAACTTGAATAAGTGTCTGTATTCTTTTTCCAGCTGGAATATTTAAAATCGTACTATTATTTTTATTAAGATTAGTATGTTCAACCCATTCAATTTTTTCATCAACACCTAATATTTCTAAAGCAAGCATTCCATAAAAGCTATTAGGATTGTTGGAAGCTCTTTTTAACCAGAAATTAATATCATCATATCGTCCAAGTTTAGCATATGATCTAGCTGTCCAAAAACTACCTGAAGTTTGATGCCATGCATCATCTTTTAAACTTATAGAGAAGAGAGAAAAATATTTTGCGGCATCTTCAAATTTTTCTAATCGCCAAGATGATAAACCAGCCGTCCAAGCAGCATAGGGAACGTATTTTGCTGAATTGACAAGAGCCTCTGATGCATATTGTATAGCTAAATCATTTTTATTTGCTAAGAAGTACCCTTTGGCAATTAATTCTTTTTGCTCATCAATTTCTACTTGATCTAAAAGCAAATTAACATCTCGTTGATTTAGTAATTGTACAGCTCCTGTTGGCCAGCCTTTATTAACTCTTGATTTAATACCATTAATTAGTTTTCTTTTTTCTGCTCTTTGATTGCTTGAAAGTTTTTTTGTACTTTTATAGCTACTTGATTTCTTACTATTTACTTGCTCAGCTTCAATTCCAATTGGAGTGGTAGGTTTTGAAGGACTTTTATAACCAGACGGCATTCTTCGAATAGCCAATTTATATATTTGTTTAGCTTGTGGAAGGTCATTATATTTTTTCAGCCAATAATATAACTCCAAATACTTTGATCTATAACAATTTGGATGTAAAAATTTTTGAGCATAAATATGTCCGAGTAGTGATTTATTTTTTATTTTTAAAATGAAATTATTTGCACTTTTCCATTTACACTTTTCTTGAAACTTGTACGCCTGTTGATAATTGTAGATGTCTTCATCACTCAAAACTTTTGATGAAAATATGTTATCATACTTTAAAACAATATCTTGTTGGTATGCATAAGGCTGTTTTGAAAAAATGACTAAAAAAATAAAAAAATTAAAAATTAAAAACTTTTTAAGATTCATTTTTTAATTTTTCTTGTAACATTTGTAAATCTTCCCATGATTGTTTTTTATATTGGGGAGAACGAAGTAAAAACGCAGGATGATAAGATGCAATTGTAAGAATAGATTCTTCTAAGTTAAGTGATTTGTATTCATGCCATTTACCTCTAAGTTTTCCAAGCGCTAGAGGAGTTGATAAAATAGCTTTTGCCGCAACACCTCCTAGAAGAAAAATAAATTTAGGTTTAACAATATCAATTTGTCTTTGTAAAAAAGGTAAATATTCTAATATCTCATCATCAGTAGGTGTTCTATTATCTGGAGGTCGCCAATTTACAACATTGGTAATGTAGACATCTTCTCTTTGGAGTTTAATGGCTAAAAGCATCTTATTTAAAAGTTGTCCAGCTCTTCCAACAAATGGTATTCCTTGCTCATCCTCATCTCTACCTGGCGCTTCACCAATTAACATCACTTTTGAATTTAAGTTACCATCATAAACAACTAAATTTTTTGCATTTTTCTGAAGAGATGATTGATGATCTTTAAGGTCTTTAATAATAAGTTCGATTTGTGATTTTTTCTCATCAGTTTCGATGTTTATATGAGGCAATTCCACTTTTTTCTCACTTTCGAACCAGTTTCTTGGAGAATCCTGAAGAAAATAGTTTACTCCAGAATTAACTATGAATTCTAAATTTTTCTTATTTGATTGATTCATGCAAAATTACAATTATCTATTCATAGTGCAACTCTAATATATTTGAAATGATTAATTTTATTAAAAAACTGTTTTTTGTTTGTCTATTTTTTCTATTCAATACCAGTGTTTTAGCGCTAAGCAGTTCATCTTTTTTAATTTCACAATCGGCCTATAAAAATTATGATTATACTTCAACGTTATTTAACTTTGATGCAGATAAAATAAAGTCATCACAAAATGGACTTTTGGATAAAGCAATTGCTGCTGTAATTACTGAAGATATTAATTTAGCAGCAGATATTGCTGATAGAATTTTAGAAAATAATATTGATAACCAAGAGGCTTATGTTATTAAAATTTCATCCCTATATTTAGATAAAAAATATAATAAGATCAAAAAATTACGTGATGGTTTAGATCAACCAAATGATTTACTTGAGTTTATTTTTTTTACCAACAATAGCTTTAAAGATAACATCACAATTAGCCGGTCATTAGTTGAAATTGTATCTTCATCCTTTTCTAATAATGAGCAACGACGTTTAAATTATAATTTTTTACTATTTTATACTTCACTAGCTCAATTAATAGATCCAAGCAATGAACGGGCAATTATTATTAAGGCTGAATTATTTGATCAAGTGGGTCAATATCAGGTGGCAAGAGATATTTTTGAAAAAATTAAGCAAGATAGCCCTTTCTATATAGATGCACAAAGTAGTTTAGCTATTAATTACTTATATAATAGTTCATACCAAGATGCTGAGAATAAAATTTTATCAATTGTTGAAAACACGAAAAATAATTATGCATTAAAAAAAATTCTTGGTGATTTTTATCGTTATAATAAAAAATATGATTTAGCATTACCAATATATGACAGTATGATTGAAGAGAGTCGCACTGATGTGTGGAATATATATTATATGAGAGGTATTTGTTATGAACAAAAAGGGGACTGGGATTTAGCCGAAAAAGATTTTTTAAAATCATTGAAGATCAAACCTGATACACCCAACGTTTTAAATTATCTTGCCTATGGCTGGGTTGAAAGAGAAATACAATTAGATCGTTCTCTGAAAATGTTAGAAGATGCTTACAAAGCTAATCCTGAGAGCTTTTATATCATAGACAGTTTAGCTTGGGCTCATTTTAAAAAAAATAATCTCACAGAAGCAGCCAGATTAATGGAAAAGGTAATAGATATTGCCCCTGGTGAAGCAATATCTCTAGACCATCTTGGTGATATTTATTATGCTATGAATAGAAAAAGAGAAGCAATTCATTTTTGGCAACAAGCGCTAGAATTGGCTGAACCAGATGATGAAATAACTGAAGATGTTCAAAGCAAATTAGATAATATTAATGCTGGATAAAATAACTGAAAAATCACCTGCTAAAATTAATTTATTTTTAAAAATTATAAATAGAAGAGATGATGGTTTTCATAATATTCGTACTGGTATAACTTTTATTGATCTTTATGATGAGATCACTGTTCAACCTCACAACAGATTTCAAGTAATCTATACAGGTAATTTTGCCCCAAATAATAATCTATTTGAGGATTGCATTATTGATAAATTATTTACTTACATAAATGAAGATAAACCTAAACTTCTTTTTACTATATCAAAAAATTTTCCTTATGAAGCTGGTTTAGGTTCTGCTTCATCTAATGTTGCGAGTGTTATAAAAATTTTAGAAAATCTAGAGTTAATAAAAAAGAAAAATATATTTGATTATGTTGATCTCGGCTCTGATATCCCTATTTTTTTGAATCAAAAAGATGCTCTAGTTAGAGGTAGGGGTGATTTAATTGCTAATGTTCATTTTCCAAAATATTATTTCTTACTAATTAGACCTTCTTTCAAATGTTCTACAAAAAAAATGTATGATTCATTTCAACCTTCAGATTTTGATTATAATACTGAATATGATTTAGAAGAAATTAATGATCAAGATTCTGGAAATGATTTTGAAAAAATTCTTAAAAAAAATGAATCCGAATTTTTATCAATAATAAATTTCTTGGAGGATATTGACAATATTATATTTTCAAGACTAACTGGGAGTGGATCTTGTATTTATAGTGTATTTGAAAAAAAAGAGCATGCTATAAATGCACAAAAAAAATTTCAACAAAGTTTTTCAAATTTATGGACACATCTAAGTGAAAATAATTTGGTCAACCTATTTTAAATTCTTTCTTAAATTCTTCAATTGAAAGCACTTCATTTGTTGGTTTGTCCCACCTAATTCTATGAATTCGAGGAAAACGCATAGCGACACCTGATTTATGTCTAGTGCTTGGAAATACATCATCGAAGGCCACTTCTAATATAATTTCCTTTTTTACTTCTCTTACGGGACCAAATTTATTGATAGTATTATTCCTAATAAATTTATCTAATACTAATAGTTCTTTGTCAGTGTAACCGGAATACGCTTTTCCTATTGGAACTAATTCACTCTCTTTCCAAACACCAAAAGTAAAATCTGAATAATACGATGATCTTTTACCGTGCCCTCGTTGAGCATACATTAGAATTGCATCAACTAGTTTTGGATTTTTTTTCCATTTGTACCAATATCCCTTTTTTCTCCCTGGTAAATATTCACTATTTTTGAGTTTAATCATAACTCCTTCGTTCAAATCATCATGAAAGTTATTTTTATATTTAGTTAATTCGTCCCAGGTAGAAAAATTAATGATGAAAGATAAATCAATTTGATTAGTTTTATTTTCTTGTTGAAATTTTTCTAAATATTTTCTTCTTTCAAAAAGAGATAATTTTCTTAAATCTTTTCCTTTATAAAAAAGTATATCATAAGCTCGTATAAAAACAGGAAACTTGTTTTGAAGATCTTTTGATGCTTTTTTTCTATTTAACCTTTGTTGTAGATCATTAAAACCAGAAGGCTTAAAATTTCTCCCCACAAGTAATTCCCCGTCAATAACCGCATCACCTCTAGTAGTTTCAATTATTTCGGGGAATGCAGATGATATATTATCACCTGTTCTTGAGTATAGTGAAACACTTTTTGATGAAACCATAAGCTGAACTCTAATCCCATCCCATTTATATTCTGCTTGAAATTCATTCGCGTTTAATCTTTTAAAATCTTTTTCCTCATCAATAGGATTAGCGAGCATCATAGGATGAAATAATTTTTTAAAATCTATTTTCGGTTTTGATGTTTCATTTTTTAACCATTGAAATAAATTTTCATATGGAAATTCTAGACCATGCCAAATTTCTTCAATCTCATTTACAGATTTGTTATACAAATCAGCTAAGACCGTTTTTACTAATCTTTCCGAGACTCCAATTCGCAATCCACCCGTGCAAATTTTAATTAAAGTCCACCTTTCGTTATTAGATAGTTCGCTCAAAATTTTACTAAACTCTGTATTAATTTCAGACTTTTTAATTTTTTTTATGTTTTCTATTAAGGTAGATAAATTTTGTGATTTACCCTCTTTTTTTGTTGGCCAAATTAATGATATTGTCTCTGCTAAATCCCCAACATAGTCATATGAGTAATCAAATAAATGTTGATCTACTTGTTCATAGACAAGCTCTCTGAGTTTAGATGCTTTAATAAATTGAAATGAAAGTTGGTCAGATAAAATTGCAAGCGCATATGCACGATTGATATCAAGTATTTTAAAATAATCTTGAAGTAATTTAATTTTGGTATTTCGACTTGGTGTTAAAATCAAATTGTGAAGTAAGGAAGAAAATTTTTTCATTCTATTTCCTCATCACTTCTTCCTTGGATGGAAAGGGGCTTTGAAACAAGATTTTGTTTCTTACAATAATAAACCAATGCATCTTCCTGACCATGGGTAATAAGAATATTTTTCGCTTTTGATTTTTTAATTGTATCTAGTAATTCATTCCAATCACTATGATCACTAATAACTAACGGTAATTCAATACCTTGTTGTTTTGCTCTTTGCTTAACTGTCATCCATCCACTTGCCATGCAAATAATAGGATTAGGAAATCGTCTTGACCAACGATCTTTTAAAGCTGAAGGAGGGGCAATAATTATTTTACCCTCATAAAAGTTTTTATCTTTTGAAGAGACTTTTTCAAACTTTCCAATATTAATTTTTTCTTTTGAATAATATTGGCATAACTTTTCTAGAGAGCCATGAATATAAATTGTCTCATTATATTTCTGCTGGCGTAAAAGATTCATTACTCTTTGTGCTTTGCCAAGAGCATACGCACCAACAATATGACAATTATTTTTATTTATCTTTACAGATCGTATGAGTTTTTGAATTTCATCTTTGGGATCTGGATGTTGAAATATGGGTAATCCAAATGTTGCTTCGGTAATTAAAGTATCACATTTAACCAGTTTGAAATTTTTACATGTTTCATCTTTTCCTACTTTATAGTCACCTGTGATGACTAAACGATGATTATTTTTTTCAATTAAAACTTGAGCACTCCCTAAAATATGTCCTGCAGGGTACAATGTAAAATCATAGTTTTTAATTGAGTATTTTTGTCCGTATCTAAGAGGAGTAAATTTCTTCGCACATTTATCTCCGTAGCGAATTTTCATTATGTCTATTGTTTGCCTAGTAGCAATAACATGATCATGTCCAAATCGGGCGTGATCTGCGTGACCATGTGTAATAATTGCTGTTTTTTTCGGCAATATTGGATCTATATGTACATTTATATCTTTGATAAATAGCTGATGGTTAATGAAATCCATATGAATATAAATAAATCGAATCCCTTATTATTACACCCCTTAAACAAGTGGATGGAGAAAAAAAAATGGTCCTGGTTTCCTCATC
Source organism: uncultured Alphaproteobacteria bacterium (assembly GCA_902605135.1). GTDB lineage: Bacteria > Pseudomonadota > Alphaproteobacteria > HIMB59 > CACPNW01. Next base: position 6,693 of record CACLBK010000023.1, on the reverse strand, counting down.
AAATTGAAACCTTTTATTATGTTCGAACTGGGTCTGATGTTGTTGTATTTGCTCCTACTGGTGCTGGCAAAACGTTAACAGGGTTTATTAATCCAATAGATGATTTAATAAAATTAAAAAAATTTAAAGGTCTTCATACTCTCTATATTTCTCCATTAAAATCTCTTGCCAACGATATTGTAAGAAATTTAGAGAAACCTATTAAAGAGCTTGATTTAAATATTTCATTTCAAGTAAGAACAGGAGACACAACACCATATAAAAAACAAAAACAAAAACAAAAACCTCCTAATATCCTTATTACAACTCCAGAGTCACTTGCATTGTTAAATTCGTATGAGAATGCAAAAGAATTTTTTCACAATCTAAAATATATAATTATTGATGAGATACACACTTTTTTGGATAATAAGAGAGCTGATCTTCTAAGTTTAAATATTGAAAGACTACAAACTTTCTCTCCAAATTTACAACGAATAGGTTTGTCTGCAACTCTCAAGAATAAACAAGACGCCAAAAAATGGCTTTGCCGCAAAAAACCAAAAATAGTTTCTTATGAAAATTCAGTTTTACCTAAGATTAAAATTCTAGAATCAAAAGAACGTATTCCTTGGTCTGGTCATATGGCTACGTATTCTATTAATGAAATCTATAAAGAAATAATGAAATCAAAATTAACTATTATTTTTGTTAATACGAGGGCGCAAGCCGAATATATGTTTAAAAACTTATGGCTAATTAATAAGAAAAAATTAAAAATTGCTGTTCACCATGGTTCATTAGAAAAAAACCTACGTTTAAAAGTAGAAAATAATCTTAGCAAAGGATTAGTTGACTGTGTTGTTGCTACCTCTTCTTTAGAGCTTGGATTAGATTATGGAGATGTCGAAAAAATTATTCAAGTTGGAGCACCTAAAGGAATTAATAGATTATTACAGCGTGTAGGAAGATCAAATCATAATTTAAATACACCTTCAAAAGCAATTTTAGTACCCACTAATCGTTTTGAATTTATCGAAGCAAAAGCTGCTATTGAAGAAATAAAAAAAAATAACTTAGATAAAATAGATTTAAAAGAAGGAAGTTTTGATGTTGTAGCTCAACATATTTTTGCAACGGCTTGTGCGGGGCAATTTAATATCAATGATCTCTACAAAGAAATTATCAAAGCATATCCATACAAAAAATTAAAACTTAATGATTTTAAACAATTGATTAATCTCATACAAGATGGCGGATATGTTTTAAAAAATTATGATCAATTTAAGAGAATCTTCCAACTGCGAGAAAATAAAAATATTTATAAGTTAGTAAATAAAAGAGAAACACGAAAATACCGCATGAATGTTGGAACAATAATTGAAAATCCAATGTTAAAAATAAAACTTGGAACAAAAACGTTAGGGAATATAGAAGAAGTTTTTATTCAAAATCTTTCTCAAGGTGATTCATTTATATTTGCTGGTCAAGTACTAGAATTTCAATCAATGAAAAATAATTTAGTACAAGTTAAAAGAAGTAAATCTTTAATTTCAAAAATTCCATCATACTCTGGAGGCAGAATGCCATTATCAACAAATTTGGCTAACTCAGTTAGGGCTTTGTTGGCAAAAAGTAATATGTGGGATTTATATCCAGAGCAAATTACTCAATGGTTAAAAAGACAAAAATATATATCTAATATTCCTAAAAAAGATGAATATCTAGTGGAACAATTCCCTCGAAAAAAAAATTTTTATACTGTTATCTATACTTTTGCAGGATGGCATGCCAATCAAACACTAGGATTTTTATTGCTTAGAGGCTTTAAAGAATTTAACTATAAACCTCTAGGTTTTGTCGCTAATGATTATGCTATTGTTTTATGGTCTTTAAAAGAAGCAAAAGAAATTAAAACAATTCTAAATTTAGGATTGTTAGATAAACATTTAGAAAATTATCTTGAAGAAACTTCAATAGTCAAAAGATTGTTTAGAGATAATGCAATTATATCTTGTTTAATAGAAAGGAGGTTGCCAGGGATGGAAAAATCTGGAAAGCAAGTTTTATTTAGTTCTGATCTAATTTATACAGTTCTCAAAAAAAATGAACCAGATCACATTCTTCTAAAATCATCATATGAAGACGCAAAAAAGAATATGATTGATTATGATAGACTTAGAGAAATCTTAAAAAAAATTGATAAAAAAATTATATTAAAAAAACTCACAAGTATCTCACCATTGGCTGTTCCAATTATTCTTGAAATTAATAGAGAAAATTTATCAAAAAAGGAAACTGATGAATATATTTTAGAGGATTTAGAAAATGAAATATTAAAAGAGGCTAATGTTTTATCAATTAATTAATTTTGGTAATGAAGAATTTCATGCTTACCCAGATAAATCTCTTTATTGGAAAAGAGTAAATACCCTTATAGTATCAGATTTACATATAGGAAAATCTATTAGTTATGCAAAAAATAAGCAATTCTTACCTCCGTATGATACAAAAGAAATATTAAACAAAATTTTTGTTAGTTTAGATAAGATTAAACCAAGTAATTTAATTATAGTTGGTGATTTATTACACGATGTTTTTTCAACTTTGAGTTTAAAAGATCAAGATCATAAAAATCTTAGTCAATATATGAAAAATACTGATTTCATATGGATTAAGGGTAATCATGATGAAAATATACAAATTGAAGGTTTTAAAAACTTAACAAATTACAAAATTGATAAATTTTTATTTACACACATACCTATCAAAACATCTTTATTTCAAATTTGTGGTCATTATCATCCAAAGGTAAAAATTTCACACAGAGGTAAAACTATTTTTAAAACATGTTTTGTACATAATGAAAAAATATTCATTTTACCAAGTTTTGGAATTTTAACGGGTGGATTGGATATCCATTCTAAACAAATAAGTGATGTTTTAGGTAAGAATAATTTGAGTATTTATCCTGTGGGACAGGATAAGGTTTATAAATTATAATTAAAGTAATTGATAACTACGATGCTAACTAAAATAATAAAATTCAATAAAAATAATAAAACAGAAAGCAAATGCATATATTTAAAATTAGATGATGCTTTTTCATCACCTTCTAATTCTTTATCTCTAAAATTATTAATTTTGGGTGTTAAATAATTTCTATTAATAATAAAACTTACAGCCACTATTACTAATAAAATAGAATTTAAAATATTACCTGAAATATAACTAAGAATTAAAGATAAAAAAGTTATTATAAACCCAAATAAAAACATTCGAGGAAAAATTGTTCTTAAAAATTTACTGCTGGCGTTAGTACTTAATGTGGCAAAGACTGAAGGTGAGACAACAGCCATAAAAAAAATCATAGACCCTATTAGGATTGTTACTAAAAAAATAAGAGTATAAATTATCATCAGTTAAAATTGCTCTTATGTAAAGAGCAATTGTTATATTTATGAATTATCAATTGCTGTTTTTAATTTTCTATATTCCATAGAATTAGTTCCAGCTATTGTTTCTAATTTTAATAACATTTCATTAGCTTTATTCATATTACCAAGGGCGATGTAAAGTTCTCCAAGATATTCATGAGCTCCTAAATGTTCTGGATTTGCTTCTAAAGCAATTCTATATGCTTCAAAGGCCTTGTCTAGATTTGGCTCACTATGCTTTCTGTAACTAAAACCAAGTAGGTTATATACATCAGCTTTTTTTTCACCTAGGTCTTTACGCTTAGCTATTTTTTCAAGTAGTTTAATAGATTTATCAAATTTTTTGTAATAGACTAATTCGTAAGCTTTATCGTATAATTTTGTGACTTGTTCACTAGCTGAAATGCTAGTTTCACTATCATCTGAACTAGTACTAGCGGCAAATGATGTGGAACTTATAAATAATAATGTAAGTAATATTCTAATCATCATCATGAAATATGTTGGTTTAAAACAAATTCAATATTCGTTTGTGAATTAATTTAATTAATGGCAGGCAATATTATATTTTTTTAATCTGTAATAATTATATGGCCACGGCGTTAGAAAGCCTGCAAGAAGCATTATAGGTATTACCCACCATACAAGTTTAGCGCCACCCATAATGATCCAGTCAACTGCATTCATAGCTATTTCCATAGACACCATTGAAATTAAACTCATTCCTATAGCTGTTTTAAAAGCTTTGCTGATAATCATTTGTCTTGATAAAACGACAGTCTCTAAAATGATGCTAGTAATAATACCATTAATGATTGCTAGGATCATAATATAAAGAGTAGGCCAAGGAATGCCAGTTAATTGAAAATAGAGTATGGTTCCAAAATCACCAATACTACATCCTAGCAAACACCAAGCAGTATTTTTAGCACTTCTTCTCCATGTATGTTTACATTTCCAATGAATACGTGGAGCTGGTTTTTTTAACGTTTCAGCAACAGACATTAAATTATATTCCTTGTTTATATTCGAATGTATTATTTATATCATTAATTTCATAACTATCAATTGTACCATTCGTCCATTTGATTGTTATATTTTTAATGATTTCTCCTTCACGTAAACCATAATGTGCTACTGGTTCCATTTGACATAAATATCCTGAACCAGCATCAATAGTTTTGGCATGATTTCTTAAATTTGTATGTAAGGTAACAGTTGCACCTCTAGCCGGTGCACCAAAAGTATTGAGAGGTTTGATTCTAATAAAATTTGTATTTGATACATTTGCCTTAAATAAACTGAGTGGCTGAGCTCCAGATTCACCATGAGAAATAAGTAATTCTAAAATTCCATCTCCATCAATATCAGCAACAGCTGCACCGGTTCCTAAACCTTGTGCTTCAAGTGCTGCATCTAATTTGATTTCTTCTAAGTTTCCTTCATCAAGAATACGAAAGAGTTTATTTGGTTGACCGATATTATTTAAAAAAATTTCATCATAACCATCATTATCAAAATCAGCCGATATAACTGTTCGTATTCTACTAGGTGATCTAAAATCTAATGAAGACATATCGAGAAAAGATTCTTTTTGTTTTACAAAAATACGATGATAACCTTCCCAGTTACTTGTTATAATATCAAGTTCACCTCTATACAAAAAATCAGTTAAAGCAGTTCCTCTGCCATTTTGAAAAGTATCTTGCACATTTTTTTCAATCGCAATATCTTTAAAATTACCATTAATATTTTTATATAAAAAATTTGGACCTCTCTCATTAGCTGCAAATATATCCATGTTATCAGAAACTATATGTCCTGAAATTACAGCTCTTCCTCCAGTTATTTGATCTATTCCAAGCATTGGAGCTAAATCTTCAATTTCATTTTCTTCAATTTCATAAAATCTAGTAGGACCTCCATAATTAGCAACATATATGCCGTATTTTCCTGATCCATTTCTATCTACACAAACAACAGATCTCCCTGCAGTCAAATTTAAATTTTCTAAATTTTTTTCTAACTCAAAATAATCAAAAATTTTATTATTGTTGTTATCCAACAATCTATCAGAGTATTTTTTTTCTCCACTATACGTATCAGTATTTAAGAAATAAATTTCTTCAAAACCATCCTGATCTATATCACAAGCAGAAACACCAATAGTACTCCTATCTTCATCAATGAATAAAGGATCTTGTATTATATTGATTAGTTTTCCATTTTTATAACTAAGAGCTAGATTAGAGTAACCAAAACCAGCGACAATAAATTCATAACTTCCATCTTTATCAAAGTCAGTTACTGAAATCCCATAACTTAATCGATCGTTATTATTTTCAATTAAATTTGAAATATTAGAAAAAAATTCTGCCTTAGCCATACTAGATATTAATAAGATAAAAATAAAAACTAACTTTCTCATTTCAAGTATTTTCAATTTGCCAATCTAATAAATATGTCGCCCATCCCAAAATTAAGTTCTTCAAGAGACATACTATTTCTAGCTTCGCACATAGGGCCTGTGATTTGGTCATTTTTTATGTAATCAATATCGTAAGCATTACATATTTTTGCATTATGCAATAGACCAATAACAAGTTTGTTTTCAACTGAGTATGTATATTCTTTATTTAATTCATTACCTTCACAAAAATAATCTCTATTAACGAGTTCGGGAAAATCATTTTTGTTGCATGGATTATCAATAACGATTGTAAATATGTCTTTTGATTGATCTTTAAAATCAATGTTAATTTTTTTTGTTTCTGAATATTTCATTACATCGCATAAGCAAGGCCAACAACATTTATAATATTGACCACAAATTTTTTCATTGTTTTCTATATTAGTAAGAAAAATTTCATCAGGTTGTGCGTCTGGAGGAATTAGAGAACCTGAAACAGCGCAGTATAACTTGTTAAATTGCATAAACTCTTCATATTCTAAGTTTTGATCTAAAATATATTTAAAAAATCTTGGTCCTGCTGCATTTCTATTCCCATCAGGAAAAATAATAGACCAATCATAAACAAGTCTCTCATACAATTTTTCTGTATTTGCATTGACCTGAGTAATGGGTAAAAATATAGATAAGAATATAATTGTAGTAAGTAATTTTCTCATAAAAATTAAATAGTTTTAGCTTTAAAAATGTAAATCCCTTGCTTTGAATCAATCTTGAATCAATACTCATCACTTTTTCTGCTTTTTGTTCGTTTTTTATGGTAATGTCGCACTTGAAGAATTTGACTTATTTTAAGCTAAATACTAG